>NZ_JBFTSN010000600.1:0-3101 GCF_056400045.1 Paenibacillus sp. 01L418 | reverse complement strand
ATTCGGTACAATTACTTACGGATAAACGTGGTCAGCCAAAAGAGAAATACGATATTAAAATGAAAAAAGCAGATGATTATGATGTGCCTGTTCAGTCATGGGAGTATTTTAACGCTACATATACGGTAACTGACAGCAAGGTCGCAAGCTATAATCTGCTTCCAGATGAAGCTACCCATAAAGGGGCTAAACTGGGAAATTCTATTCAATCTGTTAAGGACATGTATGGGGATGCCTATTATAATAGAGAACATGATGATTTAAAACTACTAAGTTATATCGATAAAGAGAAGGAATGGGTACTCGAGTTTATGGTAGATCAAGAAAAGGTAACCGGCATCATGATGAGTGAATTATCCCTTTTTGAAACGAAATAATAATTGAAATTGGCACATGAGTACTCGTGTAGCGTGAGGAGGTTTCCGTATTGAAGGATTCGGACATACAACCCTTATTAGCTTCGCTTCTGGATGAAGATCCGGAAGCTTTCCGCTTGGTGTATGAGAAAACGGCTGATCATATCTATCGTACCGTCTATTATTTGGTCACGAACAAAAATGAAGTCAATGATATCGTTAGTGAGATTTACATCGCTATGCTCTCCGCTTTGCCTGCCTACGACTACAATAGACCATTTCGAGCCTGGCTTAACGGCCTAATCATTAATCAGGTTAATCATAATAATCGAAAAGGCTGGCGATTTTTACGTTTAATTAATCGCAATAAGCAATTGTATGGCGTACAGCCAAGGAAGAGGCCAGATGAATTAGCGGTCGAAGAGGAAGAAAAACACCAAGTACTTCAGCTCGTAAACAGCT
Source organism: Paenibacillus sp. 01L418 (assembly GCF_056400045.1). Lineage (NCBI taxonomy): Bacteria > Bacillati > Bacillota > Bacilli > Caryophanales > Paenibacillaceae > Paenibacillus > Paenibacillus sp. 01L418. The sequence continues at coordinate 2,283 of NZ_JBFTSN010000600.1, read as the reverse complement.
TGTCTGCCAAACATAAACAAATAATCGTGCTTCGCTATTATCAGGATTGCTCCTTTGAAGAGATTGCCAGCACTCTCCAAATCCCACTAGGCACAGCCAAATCCAGACATCATGAGGCTTTGAAAAAACTGCGAAATCGAACCTCACATTCTCAATTTTTCAAGGAGGTGTTTAATCATGTCGATTGAACAAGAGCTAACACAAGCCTACAAACAATCCGCAACGAGAATCAAACGCCCTGAGGAGCTTGATGCTCGAATCGAACAGCTGTACCGTAAGCAGAGCTTGCAAAAGCAGACCAAGCTGCACGCGGTAAAAAAATCATGGACGCTCAGAATTATCGTAGCGGGATTGCTCCTTACTTCCATGGGTTTCTCTACACCCTATATTTTTCATTTTAAAGACGAGATTATTGATTACATGCTGCATAATGGTCAATTAGGAACGTATGATGCGATGTTGGCTCAGCAAATGCGAGAGTCGCTCGAAGAGGTTAAACAAACACTTCCTACCGAGGGGAAGGCGATATTCTATTCACAAAAATTAAAAAGCCTTTTGCCGAAAACTAATGCTATCCCTTTCACAATCGTCACCAATCCATACGTGTGGAAAGTGGAGAAGGATTGGGAGATGCAATTGACAGAAGCAAATCCAGATCTTCAATTGCCTGATTCCTTAACAGAAACATTGACGTTTATTGGAGGTCAGAAGGAGCAGCCGTTTGGCGGTTCATTATCCGCTGCAGACATGGAGTCGCTTCATGAGCTTGAGAAACGTGTGAAGAAAGAGAAACCGGAGGAGACCTGGCTGCCTCTGCCCAGACCTGTAGCAGAGAGCGTGGATCATCCTATCTATACGACGACTTATGAGAACGAATCCACTGACATTATTCATATCACCATGGAAGTATTCACGGATAAGAGCAATGTGCAATTACGTTCAAATCTAAAGGCGCAAGAGCAAATCGTTATTGGACAACAATCTGCTACGTATGCTCTAGCCCAGCCGTTTCTGTACAGTGATTCGGATCAGTATCAATCTGTCTTTTGGATGGATTCACTAGCGGATGAAACGATACTATACACGATAGGTAGCCCTGATCTAGACATAACCAAATCAGAATTAACCAGCATAGCCGAGCAGTTTATTCATTGATAACTGGGGAGAGTGTTCAATGCAACCATACGCTATTTCTACGAAAAGCCACTTCGTAACGATGCTGCTTGGCACATGGCTGGTGCTCGGTATATTCGTAGACGGTTATGCCCATAACCATGATGTTGTCGAAACATTTTTCACCCCTTGGCATGCGATTTTGTATAGTGGGTTTCTTGCATGCGCAGCATGGATACTTGGAATGATTGTATATGTGAAAAAAAGAATGGGCTGCTCGTGGAAGCAAGCCATTCCTAGTGGATATGAGCTTGGCTTGCTAGGCGTCATCATCTTTCTTGCAGGCGGCTTAGCTGATATGGCTTGGCATATTATTTTTGGAATTGAAGTGAATCTTGAAGCGCTGCTTAGTCCTTCTCATTTAGCTTTAATGCTTGGTGCCATTCTCATCTTATCAAGTCCACTTCGAGCAGGCTGGAGGGAGCTGAGTGGCGACCAGATAGGTTGGAGAAGCTTTTTCCCATACTTATTATCCTTGGCGTTGTCAGCAGGTACTGTCAGTTTTTTTCTCATGTATGTGTGGATGTTTCGGTATAATTTGCCTGCGCCAAAAGTAGTTGCTTGGTATATGAACAATTCCAGCACTTTATTTGCACACCGGATGGTAGATGATGCCGAGGTACGAGGATTAACGTTTATCCTACTTAATACGATCGTATTTRTGTTTCCAATTTTATTTATGCTAAAGCGCTGGAAGCCTCCTTTTGGTGCGATTACTTTTGTATTCTTACTTGTTAGCGCACTAATGGGTGTAATCGATGGTTTTACCCAAATACATAGTTTGATCATATCGTTTGTTGCAGGACTCAGCGGTGACTTATTGCTGCATTTTAGACGCTCTGATCTGAATCGCAGGCGAAGCAGCAGGCTGATTGCCATCATTACGCCTATTGTGCTTTGGGGCAGTTACTTCGGCTGGATGGCTGCGACGAGCGGGATTGGCTGGGAACCCGAACTGTGGGTAGGCTCAATCGTACAAGCTTCGCTGCTGTCGCTAGGCCTTAGCCTTTTAGCCCAATCGCCTGAGCGTGTAAGTCAATGAGCGTACGATTAAAGTCCATTAGTTTGTTGCTTATAACTTTGTTCATTATCCTGTTAGCTGCAACTGGC
>NZ_JBFTSN010000599.1:0-3115 GCF_056400045.1 Paenibacillus sp. 01L418 | reverse complement strand
AAGAACAGCGAACTCAAACACCGACACGGGTACGACGTGGCCACGTCCTCGGGTCTGCCTGGCATGCAGATACAAGGTGCTATGGCTATATTCGCAGTGAACTTAAAACGGATATTGAAATTAGCTGACTAACAAACAGCGCCAAGACCTCAAAAATGCGACACCTTCTCCGGAATATCAGGAGAAGGTGTCGCATTTTTGCTTATCGCTTTGGGGGCTCACAAAAACCTTAAGTTCTTCAGTGGCCTCCTATAAGGGGTGCCTCCTTTTCTTAATGTTCAATACGATACTGCTGGAGCGGGAATTTGGTCATTATTTCGACAATCTTATCTCGCATTAACTCTTTACTGCGAGAAAGGATTAATGTATTATCGTAATAAAGGTTTTGACTTTATTTAGTAAGGGTGAAATGTATGAACGAGAAAATTGAAGTTAAACCACGAAAGGCTTTGGAAGTGATGAAGCCCTACTCGCCAGGTAAACCGATTTGGGAGGTTCAGAGCGAATATGGCCTGCAGCATGTAATTAAGCTGGCCTCAAATGAAAATCCATTAGGACCTTCTCCAAAAGCGATTGAAGCCATCCAAACCGCCTTGACTGATCTTCATCGTTATCCTGACAACCAGTCTCAATTATTGAAGAAAACCATTGCCGATTATTACGACCTCCATGCAGATCAAGTCATTGTTACTAACGGCGGAGATGAGCTCATCACGCTTGTAGCAGAAGCTTTTTTGGATGCGGGTGATGAAATTATTGTGCCGGGACCTACATTTAGTGAATATGAGTTTGGTGCTCAGCTGATGGGAGCTAAAACAATCGTTGTCCCGCTCAATGATGCTTTTCAATATGATGCAGAAGCTATTGTTGCTGCAGTGACTGATCGTACCAAAATTATATATCTATGTTCTCCAAATAATCCAACAGGTACTTATGTAGCTCAAAAAGATTTGAAATATATCCTCGATACAATCCCAAAACGTATCATGCTTATGCTCGATACAGCTTACAGCCACTACGTTTCGGAGGAGCTGTATTCGGATGGAATGGCATTTGTAAGAGCAGGCTACCCGCTCATCGTGCTAAAAACCTTTTCGAAAATTTACGGTCTTGCAGGTATTCGAGTAGGTTATGGGGCTGCTCCTCAGCAAATTATTCAGAGCATTCTTCAAGTGAAGGAGCCGTTTAATGTTAATGCACTTGCCCAGACAGCTGCAGCTGCAGCGATCGGTGATGAAGAGCATGTTTTAAGTTCGCAAGCACTGGTTGCCAAGGAACGTGAGCGCATGTACGCTTCATTTGACCAGCTTGGAATCAAATATACGCAAAGTATGACTAACTTTGTACTTGCTGAGCTTGGGCCAGAATCGGAGTCCATCTACATGCGTTTAATGGCTAAAGGGATTATCGTTCGCCACGGAAAAACGTGGGGCTTGCCGCTCCATGTGCGTATCTCAATAGGTATGCCCGAAGAAAATGATCAGTTTATTGCCGCATTAAGCGAAATACTTGGTTCGGTTTAATCTTTAGTAAATAATTATGCTGCGATTTTAGTAAGAGCAGCCAACGAGTGGAAATTCGTCGGCTGCTCTTTTTTTGATCGATGCGATTAACCAGTAAATTCTTGAACCCATGCACCTTGGTAATACCCTACTCCAATTTTAGTGAAACTGGATTTCAAAATATTTGCGCGGTGCCCAGGGCTGTTCATCCAATCCTTCATTACTTGATCAGGAGTAGGCTGGCCTTTAGCAATATTTTCACCAGCAGAACTGTACGTAATATTGAATTGTTTCATCATGTCGAAGGGAGAACCATAAGTTGGTGAATTATGATCAAAGTAGTTGTTGTTAATCATATCCTGTGCTTTGACCAAAGCCATTTTGGATAAAGAGCCATCCATGCTGAGTGCAGGCAACCCTGATTTTGATCGTTCAGAATTGACCAGTTGGAGCACCTGTTGTTCATATTGTCCAGAGGAAGAAGGAGCTTTCTCCGCTGGATTTTGAGTCGTTGGATTCTGAGTGGTCGGGTTTTGAGTTGTTGGATTCTGTGTCGTTGGTTGTTGAGCTGGGTTTTGACCAGGGTATTGAGACGGAAATGGATAAGGGTACTTATGAACGAGTCCATTTGCTCCATCGCCCAACAGCCAATCTGGAATGTTGTTATACTGCGAGCCCTTCATTGAAACAGTAGGATTCTTCATCATCGGTGTAGAGATTGAAGAGGCCTGGGTTGTGTGTGGCGTTGACGTAATAATAGGTGTTTTGGTTGATGTGTAGCCAAGAGCAGAGTGCTTATTGGTTGACATCCTTGGATTTGACGAACAGCCTACAGCTAAAATAAGTAAAGCTAAAATGAAAAATTTCCGCATGTACATACTCCTCAACGTTAGAATAGTGTGCTTGCTACCCGATATATAATTTCCTGACCAAGCGGTTGTTATCCCGGAGAAAAAAGGGATTTGATCTTTTTTAAAATGAAGACTTGCTTATTACAAATGCCTATGGTATATTATCAATACAAACAACAAATTTAACCTTGAATTCACTCATTGAAAAGGTTGTCATTTGTATGATGATATCTTTTTCAATGTGTGATTTTTAGTTTTTCTGGAAAAAACATGTTAATATACTTTTGGAGGTAATCAATTATGGAACAAGGTACAGTAAAATGGTTTAACGCAGAGAAAGGCTTCGGTTTTATCGAAGTAGAAGGCGGCAATGACGTATTCGTACATTTCTCCGCAATCCAAGGCGACGGTTTCAAATCACTTGACGAAGGTCAACGCGTTGAGTTCAACGTAACTCAAGGCAACCGTGGACCACAAGCAGAAAACGTTGTAAAACTATAGTATTAAATCAAAACCCCTTAACTTCGGTTAAGGGGTTTTTTTTATACATTAATCAAGTTATAAATTTTCGGAGTGGGAGCAGGACTACCACTCTGTTTTTGTTTTTGGTAAGGTAGAGGTATGTAGACGAAGGGAGAATCCAAGGAGGCAGCCAATCTATTCAAGCCTTAGCCAGAATGATTGGGCCAATCATTGGAGGTCAAATCTATGTATCATTTGGTCATGCCGCACCCGCTTTTATGGGTATGATCCTTATAGCAG
>NZ_JBFTSN010000598.1:0-3129 GCF_056400045.1 Paenibacillus sp. 01L418 | reverse complement strand
GCATAAATTAGCGTAATCGCACCCATCCATATCCAATCCTTGCGCACGAGTCGTTCATTCTCTTGCTTCACTCTTGAGATCGCTTCAGCTTTGAAAGCTGTTAGTGTCTTGTGATCCGACTGCTTGCGTTCTTCCTCCAGCAGCGGGGCGATAGGCTTCAATCTTCCGCGTGCATAATTATCATATCCGATATATAACAAGTAAAGCATCAATCCAACATTTGCTAACGAGCACAATAAAACAATTCCATTAAAAGGCACGTTCGTGCTCACCTTGCTGTAGTCAAGCACATAAGCAATATTGATGAAGCTCGTCAAGCTAAATCCGAAATACACCATCAACATCCTGCGATCGAACGATTGTATAAAAGCAAAGATTCCAAGCAGCATTACTGGAAACAGATAACGCTCATGCATCTTCGTTACACCCATAAATRCGACAACGATAAGCACCATCGCTATAAAATAAGAGCGCTTTGACGATTCATTGTCTCGCTTTAACAGTGCAAAAAAAGCGGAGATCGCTACGGCTGCAAAAATGAAGATATTCCCCCATTTTTTGAACGAAAACAGCAGCCACGTATCCGTAATCGGCTTCCAATTCGCATCGCTTAACGCATAGAAGTTGAATGCATTTAGCGTCGCGTACGGATAAGAAGACAAGGTTCCTGAATACAGCTTAATGAGGCCCGACAAGCCGCTGTTGCCCCAGAAGAAAGGCAAAGCGAGCAATATAAACGTAGTGAAGCCGTAAAATGCGCTGACCGGAATCTTCTTCCAATCTTTGCGATATACGAACCACAACAGCAGCACAGGCATGAATATAAATGCCTGCGGCTTAATAAGCGCTGCAATAGCAAACAAAACCGAAGCGCGCTCTATTTTATTTTCGACCAGTCCATGAATAGCCAGCACGAGTGCCAGCGCAAATATCGAATCCACTTGCCCCCATGCGGCAGAATCCACAATAATAGCTGGATTGAATAAGAAAAGAAGCGCTAATCCTAACGCTATCGAATAGCCAGCTTTCTTATTGCCTATTTGGACAATGAAATAAGCAGCAGCCAAATCGGCTAAAATCGCCGGGAGCTTAAATAGAAGCAATGCCGCATTTGATCCTGAATCTAGCGACAGCATATCTTTTATTAAACCTAATACATACAGAATATAAATATAGCCGGGAGGGTAATCTACAAACATTCCCGAATGGTAAAATCCAGAAAGCCCCTGCTTCGCAGCTTGGTCAGCCCAAGCCATAAACAAAGCGATATCATTCGCATAACCACTGCTTGAAACAGCAATCCAAAGCCGCAAAATTAGTGCGCCGAGGAACACGAATACAAGAATGGTTTTATGTAAATGTTGTTTCTCGTCAAGCCAGCTTCGCTCACGAAACAGCTTCTTATAAATAAGTGCAAAAAACAAGGTGAACAGTGCACCAAACAAAATAAGTGGAAGGACTGAGCCGCCCGAAGTCGATGCTTCAGTTCCTTGGCTTGTCTCCGTAGGGACTAAGCTGAACACCTCTGCACCGGATGGCGCCTTAGATACTTTCTCTACACTGACGTCATCAAAATAGGCTTTCCCGGTATTAATGCTCCCGTATCCGCCTAAACTAGCGCTGAACGTAATACTTTTCTGGTCCTGGCCCGTCTTCGCATAAAACTCAATGTACGCCCATTTTCCATTTGTATCCTTCACTTCAGGATAAGTTACTGCTACGCCTTCAACGAAAAATAGAGCCCCTGTTGCATCCAAGCCTACTTGTTCCGTCTTCACGTACCCAGAAAATTTATATGTTGTTTTTGGTTTTACTTTTATCGTCTGTGTCCACCGCGAGTGATTAGCTTGCTTGTTCTCAAGCACGGCTGAATAGGTTCCTGTATGCGCTTCGGTATTATCAATCGTATACGAAGTAATTTGCTCTTCCTTCAAATACGCATCATGCGTCCAATCTGAAGGGGCTCCCTCCGTAACATTTTCAAAACCGGCATTGTTAAGCAGATTGCTTGCTGCGTTTGATACTGCCGCTGGCCATAGAAGGGTTAGGAGAAGGATGGTTATTGTAGCGCGACTAAACATATTCATCATCGTTCCGATTTCCACCTCATATTTGGAATAAAGTTGTCCATTTTATAATGAAATACAACTTAACTCTATGTGATATTAACCTCATGGTCAATGAAAAAGTGAAATTTCCACCGCTTTTTTAGCACGACGGAAAAGTCGACAGCGATAATAAAAAAGCATCCCTAATGGGATGCGCGAAATGCCACAATGGAATGCATGTTTTTCTGCATGTAAGCACTCTCGATTCAGCTTGAGGCTGGAGGCAGCATACCACCCTTTCCATCGGCTATGCCTACAATTTCTGAAGGTTTTCTTATATCTGCGACAACGATATCGTTTTTCTCGCCAATCATGCCTCCCGCCACATAGCTTTTGCCATCTATGACTCTTGTTCCAGCGATATGCCTCATAAAATATTCCGTATTCAACATCGCATCAATGACATAAGAAAACGCAATGCGCACATCGAGCCGAATAATGGTTATCGCTAATCGCTTAGCTGTTGCGATCGCAGCCTCCTTAACCGTTCCGATGCCGCCGTCCACAATAAGCGCATGCTTAGCTAGGGTTGTGACCGCAGCCTCGTCTATAACAGGGAGCCTCTGCGTAAATCCTATAAGAATATCAGCATTTTTGACGGATTCCGCGATGTTGTTCTCATTGTATATCCGCCCGGTGCTGTACCTTGGAAGAATGGCATTCAAAGCTTGCGCAATGATTGCTCCCTGCTGATCTCGCCTGCTGATGTAAACGTCAGCTCCTCGCTCGGCGAGCGTCAACGCAAGCTTTGAGCCTAAGTTTCCCGCGCCAATAATCGAGACCTTCTTTTGCTTAAGCTCTGGAACCAGCTCGTTGATTAGAAGATCACAAGCCAGCGAGGTAATATCGTTTCCTTTATAGGCTTTTATCTCACTCTGCAGCACACACGCTTTGGCGACAGTCAGAAAATCACCCGATTCCGCGTTTTTAGCTTCGGCATCAATGAAAATGTAATCGACCTTACCATCGGCGTATTCACAAATAGCCTTTACATGCTCACGCTCTGGAACAATATAGAAAC
>NZ_JBFTSN010000597.1:0-3134 GCF_056400045.1 Paenibacillus sp. 01L418 | reverse complement strand
CCGTAAATGTGGATCATATCCCGACGAACAACAGAAATAGCCGTACCGATTTCTTGAACAAAGTCACTTACGTATCCCAATACCCGGACCATCAGTTAATTGAAGAAACGGTATTTCGGGATATTCGCTATGGGCTTCGCAGGATGAACTATAATGATCAAGAAATAACGGTAAAAGTGAAAGAAGCGATGGAAAATGTGGGCTTAAGCTTTGAACTATATAAGGATCGCTTCCCTTTTCAGCTTAGCGGCGGAGAAAAGAAACGTGTTGTATTGGCAGGGGCCTTGATCCTAGAGCCAAAGATCCTTATATTAGATGAGCCGACGGTAGGACTGGATCCATTGACCCGTGTGAAGTTTCTAGCTTTGCTGACCTTACTTCAACGAACACGCCTTATGACCATAATCTTCATTACACATAATCTTCAGGATGCTTTAGAACATGCAGACCGTCTGGTCATTTTAAATCACGGACAATTGATCTATGATTTGAAAATAACCGAAATTCGGCGTGCTCTTGAGGACCCCGATATTCCTTTATCTTCAATACCGTTACTACGTTTAAAAGAGGAGCTTGAATCCTTTTTCCGAGGGAAAATCGATCCGGAACTTATTCAAGAAAACAAGCTTCTCACCTTCATAACCGACCGACTCATGTGTACATAGGTGGTGGACAATGAACAGCTTAGGCCCTTTATCCGCCCTCCAATATGTACCCGGCAATTCCTTACTGCACAGGCTTGATCCCCGTTCTAAATACGGGTTTGTTGTTAGTTATTCAATAAATCTTGCATCTTCCCATTCTTTAACAACGAGCTTGATCCATACGTTTATCGCCTTATTGTTGTTTTTGCTTTCCAAGCTTCACCTTCTTACAGTATGGAAAAATATTCAAGGGCTTGTCATCGTCCTGTTGATATTGAATTACTTTCAATTCCGGTTACATGGAATAGAAGCAGCCGCGCTGCTGACGTTGAAGATGCTTTCTTTTTTTCTGTTGATGACGCTGATGTTATCTACTACGCCGCCGGAAAAACAAATGGAGGGGCTGCAAAAGTTATTGTCTCCTTTGCGACGCCTGGGAGTTAAGACAGAATCGTTTGTGTTTATGTTCACCATAGCTGTTATCTATCTTCCGCTTCTCTTGGAGGATCTTATGCGAATCATGCAAGCACAGAATGCCCGCGGACCGCAACCCGGTAGATGGAATTTACTGGCTAGGGGCAAAGATATGCTTTTACTTTTGACCCCCTTACTTTTCATAATCTTCAGACGAGCCGAACGGTTGTCGGAGGCTATGGAGTCCCGCTGTTATTACCCCGGATGCGACCGAACCGCTTTTTATCAATTGAAGTTAGGCAAGCACGATTTTATCGTGCTGCTCCTGGCCCTTCTGCTTGCGTTTGTTCCTCTATACTCCGAATGGCCAAAATAAGGAGGGCCTTTGAATAATGCATGGACCATTTATAAAATATTGGACTCAACCGCTGCCGCAAATAGAGTACGGGTCACCATTAGTCAGTGTTGGCGCAAATCAAACCAAATTAATAGTGACCATAGCCTTTTTAAGTGCCCTAACCGCATTATTCCAATCTGCGGGAGGTTTTTTACCAGGAGTGGGATACTTGATCAGCCCACTTTCTACCGCCCCGATTGTTTTCGCGACCCTCATTTCATTTCGCTCGGGACTTACTGCCTATGCATTGAGCAACTTGTTATTGTTCCTCATTCAACCAAGCGAGTTAATCGTCTTTCCTTTTACAACGGGATTGCTTGGGATGGCACTCGGCATCTTCATTGCTCTCTCCAAAAATCGTATTCAGGTTATCTTTATTTCTGCAAGTGCATTATGGGCTGGAATTACACTTGTGTTATATGCCTTCCGCTTTCCTTTGCTAGGACCGTCGGTCGCCACGAGCTTTCGAATTGACATAACCGTATATGTATTTCTTTTTAGTCTGCTTTATAGCGGAATGTGGACGGAAATCAGCCTCCGGTTAATAGCGAAACTAAGAAAATCCGTGTAAGGGATAAAAGGAAACAACTAGAAGGGGAGTAGAGTGATTTGGCTAAAGTAAAGGTTAGTTTACGGCCCATTGTTAGTAGGCTAAATATGCCCACCGTTTTGAAAACAACTATACTCCCAGGTGACTCTATTGAAAGATTATTTATTGCAACCCAGGTAGGAGAGATCTTTTGCGTAGGAAACGGAGATATAAGGACTTTTTTAGATATTCGCTCGCGAATCATAAAGCTAGGTGGATCTAGTGGTGGATATGATGAGCGGGGATTACTAGGGCTAGCATTTCATCCCGAATTTTATTATAACGGTCTGTTTTATCTTCATTATTCAGTAGCTGGAACGCAAGGTCCAGGTGCTCTTCCAGGTGCTCCTGAATCTTTTAAGCCTACCCCGTGTGATCCCAGTACCTTAAACTTAAAGTGGATAAATAGAGAAGCGCAATATGATCATATTGATACAGTAGAAGAATGGATTTTACAGTCGAATGGTCAATCCCAAAAACGACGGACATTACTTAACTTAAGAAGACCATTTTTAAATCATAATGGTGTCAATAGCTTGAATTTTTCACCTGAAACAGGAAAGCTTGTTTTTACAACAGGGGATGGCGGATCAGGATATGACCCATTTAATTTAAGTCAGGACATAATGGAAATTTTCGGAAAAATAATTGAAATTGATATAGTCAAGAATACATTTATCTATAATTCGCCAGTAGTCACACGTTTTAATGAACTTCCCGTATCAATTCAGGAAACGCTTACGGTAATTGCCAAAGGGGTTCGCAATATACCAGGCATTTCATTTCAAAAACATTATAGTCAGTATATCAAATATGTAGGAAATGTCGGACAGGATTTGGTGGAGTCAATATTTTCATTCGTTCATTACAAACCAATACCGGTTACTCAGCTTACTCATTCTTTTTTAATGAATTCAGAACCTGACCAAGAAGGTTTGATTAACTTTGGCTGGCGAGGGTGGGAAGGTGCTTTTCCTACTTCGTTTATAAAGGGCTGCCCTGAAAATCAGACTTTGGAAGAGAAAACAATTGCTTATTACAATGAAACGGTAGAAACTTCAGCGAGGCGTCTTCAACCTTTAATCAGTTA
>NZ_JBFTSN010000596.1:0-3147 GCF_056400045.1 Paenibacillus sp. 01L418 | reverse complement strand
TAACATACTGTGTATTCAACTCGTAAGGAGGTGCATTGAAACATGTCCGGTTACGTGGGTGGAGCTTTCTCAAGCTTAGGAATCATCTTAGTATTATTCATTCTACTGGTGATCATTGCTTGCAGTTGCGGCGKCTTTGGCTTCGGATATTAATTCGTATTTGAGCCATTCTTCATATTAACAAAAGAAGATCCATTTGATGGATCTTCTTTTTGCTATTCATGCTCCTTTCAACCACTACTTTGTTATTTAGATGGAGAGATTTTAAATTACACGTTTTCTTAGCAATACTGCTGTTGTTCTTAAATTAGAAATTCGTATTAGCTTCTTGCGGTCAAGTTTCGGATAATCATAAAGTAATCCTTCATATACAATTTGCATTTGCTCATGTTTAAGAAAATCATGAGGTGTAACTTGCGCGGATGGTCGTTCCCACAAGTTTATACCACTGCTCCGCATGGCTTCAGCAACAAACTGGGAGCAGAAATATGAATCTGTTGGCTCGATATTAAGCTCAAGCAGTACACCTAACAATCCGATTAAATTGTATCGGTAATTTTCTTTATTTTTTTCAAACTCACGAATGTATTGAAGCAATGCGGCATGTTGTTTTTCTGATAAAGCAATCTTTAGAAGAACACAGCGCGTATTAGGGAAATATCGAAACGTTCCAGTATAGACGTTTTCTTTGACAAATCCAGCGATTAGCGGGTTGTTCGCACGTTTACGCCCAAAGCTGTATATATTCTTCAGATTTATATCCAGTGCAAGTGAAGCGTGATTATAGGGTGCACCAGTAAATAATTTGATCATTCGAGTAAACCATGTGCCCGTGTCCGTAAGCAACACATAAATACTGCCATTGGTTTCTTCATCTATTCTAGTTTCTGTCATGATGCTCACCTCATTTATCTTTGATTATCCAGGTTATAGTTAGGTCATTTTTGAGTTTAAGATATATGTCACGATTTCGTTTATTAGCTTGGGTTGATTAACTGTTATGAATATAACAACAATATAACCACCCGAATAGTACTAACTCTATGTGGTACTGGCTCTAGTCAACCTAAAAAAGACCAGCCACAAACACATTATCCATGTATTTGACTGATCCTATAAAAGTTTATTTTACTAATAACGCATATATATCATCGACATATAAGCACTAGACCGTAGCTCTTAGACCTGTATACTTTTCTTTAGGCGCGATTTGAGTCCACTGCTTAATTATGGCTCTAATAATCTTTAAAACCAAACTCAGCGCATCTTAGACGTTGCTGAGCGATGATATAGGTTACTTATCGACACATGATTAACATATGCCTGTGCCTTCACTTCATTAGGCTTTATTTCAGCTGTATAACTGTACGCAAAAAAAACCTCAACGCCAGCAGCGTTGAGGTTTTTGAATTTTAGTATAGCGTTAAATACTGATCGCGTTCCCATTGGTGAACTTGTGTGCGGTACATATCCCACTCAATTTCTTTAAGCTCGTAGAAATGAGCAAGAGCATGATCACCCAGCGCATCGCAGATGATGTCGCTTCTGAGCATTTCGTCCAGTGCTTCTTTCAAATCAAGCGGCAAGCTCGGGATGCCTGCATCCTGACGCTCTTCCTCTGTCATGATATAGATGTTCCGATCTGTTGGTGCTGGTAAAGGCAGCTTGTTTTGAATGCCGTCAAGACCAGCTCTGAGCATTACAGCAAGTGCCAAATACGGGTTGGCAGCTGGATCTGGATTCCGTACTTCTACACGTGTGCTAAGACCGCGCGAAGCAGGAATACGGATCATTGGCGAGCGGTTGCTTGCAGACCATGCTACATAACAAGGCGCTTCATAACCAGGCACAAGACGTTTATAGGAGTTAATTGTTGGATTCGTAATGGCAGCCATTGCACGCGCATGAAGCAGAATTCCTGCCATGTAGTGACGAGCAGCAGCACTTAGGCCAAGCTTGTCCTTCTCATCGTAAAACACGTTCGTATCGCCTTTAAACAACGATTGGTGACAGTGCATACCCGAACCATTCACGCCAAACAACGGTTTAGGCATAAATGAAGCATGCAAGCCATGCTCGCGAGCAACTGTTTTTACGACTAGCTTAAATGTTTGAATTTGGTCAGCCGCTTTAATCGCATCGGCATATTTAAAGTCGATCTCGTGCTGGCCTGGTGCCACTTCATGATGGGATGCTTCAATTTCAAAGCCCATTTCTTCAAGTGTCAAAACGATTTCACGGCGACAGTTCTCACCCATATCCATAGGTGCTAAGTCGAAGTAACCGCCTTGGTCATTAAGCTCAGTCGTAGGTTCGCCGCGCTCATCGGTTTTGAACAAGAAAAATTCCGGTTCTGGACCAACGTTCATTGCTGTGTATCCTAGATCTTCTGCTTCCTTCAATGCACGTTTCAAAATACCGCGCGGATCTCCAGCGAATGGCGTTCCATCTGGCATGTAAATATCACAGATCAAGCGAGCAACACGATCTTGTGTTACCCATGGGAATACAACCCATGTATCAAGATCAGGATACAGATACATATCTGATTCTTCAATACGTACATAACCTTCGATAGAAGAACCATCGAACATCATTTTGTTATCCAACGCTTTTTCAAGCTGGCTTACAGGAATTTCAACATTTTTAATTGTTCCGAGCAAATCCGTAAATTGYAAACGAATAAATCGAACATTTTGTTCCTGTGCTATACGTCTAATATCGTCTTTAGTGTAACTCACAGAATCATCTCCTTAGTTTGCGAAGCAATAGTTATCATGTTAAATTAGCGCTTATTTAAGAAACGAGTCAATTGTCCTTGAATTAGCGAAGCTTGTCCAGGTCTCTTCTCCAGCAATTGCTGTTTAAGCAGTCGGTGAAGCTGCTGATCGGATAGCTCACGGCGTTTCACTTCCGATTGCTCACTGACAATTGTTGCATCATCAGATTCCTTGGATACAGGATTCATTACTTGCTTAATGCCGGCGATATTAACGCCCTTCTCAATTAACGATTTAATTTCCAAAAGCCGTTCTACGTCATTAAATGAAAATAACCGCTGATTGCCTGCTGTTCTTGCAGGAACGATTAGTTCATGCTGCTCGTAATAACGGATTTGGCGGGCTGTTAAATCCGTCAGCTTAATAA
>NZ_JBFTSN010000595.1:0-3151 GCF_056400045.1 Paenibacillus sp. 01L418 | reverse complement strand
TCCTATTATGGGGACAACGGGTTTTACGCCTGAACAGATCGTGGAGCTGGACGAGCTTTGCCTCGAAAAAGGAATCGGCGGTTTAATCGCCCCTAACTTCTCCATCGGTGCGATTCTGATGATGAAGTTCGCTGCAGAAGCATCAAAATATTTGCCTCATGTTGAAATTATAGAATATCATGGAGATCAAAAGCTGGATGCACCTTCGGGCACTTCAATAAAAACAGCGGAGTTGATCTCACAAGTGCGTAAAGAGTTCCGTCAGGGCAACCCGAATGAGGAAGAAGTCATTGAAGGTGCGCGCGGCGGCTATTACAACGGATTCCGTATACATAGCGTTAGACTTCCTGGTGTATTTGCTCAACAAGAGGTTGTGTTTGGCGGCCATGGACAAACGCTCAAAATTCGTCATGATTCCTATGATCGCGCAGGCTATATGCCTGGTGTAAACGTGGCTGTGAAGAAGGTAATGACATACAGCGGTTTAATTTACGGATTTGAACATATTATGGATTAGATTATTAGGCAGCAGGAGAGGGGAACCGCATGTTGAATATTGCATTTATTGCGCATGATCGGAAGAAGGAAGAAATCGTTAATTTCGTAATCGCTTATGAGAAAGTATTTGTACCGCATAAGCTATACTCTACTGGCACGACGGGAACACGGATAATGGAACAAACGAACTTGTCCATTCATCGGTTCATGTCAGGCCCGCTCGGCGGCGATCAACAAATAGGTGCGATGGTTGCCCAAAATGAAATGGATTTAATTATCTTCTTACGCGACCCATTAATGGCACAACCTCATGAGCCGGATATTATTGCTTTGCTGCGTTTATGCGATGTACAAGGCATACCGGTTGCTACTAACGTAGCGTCTGCTGAACTGCTGGTTAAAGCACTTGAACGCGGTGATTTTGCATGGCGAGAGCTTGTCCATAAATATAAACCAGGTATTGAATAATGACGACAGAACTCGATATTCTCGTTTTTGGCGCTCATGCGGATGATGCTGAAATTGGAATGGGCGGTACCATCGCCAAACATGTACAAGCTGGCTATAAGGTCGGCATATGTGATTTAACGATGGCAGAGATGTCTTCAAACGGAACGGTTGAGCTGAGGAAACAAGAAGCGGATCAAGCATCCAAAGTGCTTGGACTGCAGACTCGTACTAATTTGGGTTTGCCTGATCGGGGTTTGGAGCCTTCACGCGATCAAATCGAACGTATTGTAGCAGAAATTCGTTATTTTAAGCCGCGGGTTGTATTTGCCCCTTACTGGGTAGATCGTCATCCCGATCATGTGGCTTGCAGTAGATTAATTGAAGAAGCTGTGTTTAACGCCAAGCTGCGCCGCTATATGCCGGAGCTGCCTGCCGTACAGGTATCACAGCTTATTTATTACTATATAAATGATGTGGATCAAGTATCGTTAACCGTTGATATTAGTGATTTTCAAGCAACCAAAAGAAACGCGCTGCTTGCTTACCGTTCACAATTCGATGCGGCAGCAGGCTCCGACCGAGTGGCTACGCCATTAACGAATAATTACATTGAACGAGTAGAAGCACGTGATTCATTGCTTGGACAAGCAAGAGGCTGGGCATATGCAGAGGGTTTCGCAATTAAGCGTCCTCACGCCATACAATATTTTTGACAATTCGTACAGCTCTTGTGTAATACAATAGTTATACGTAACGAACACAGGAGGTGCGACAACAGTGGCGAGAAAATTAAAGATTGGTATTACCTGTTATCCTACCTTGGGCGGATCGGGCGTAGTTGCAACCGAATTAGGTAAATTACTGGCAGAACGTGGTCATGAAATTCATTTTATTACACACAGTATTCCTTTTCGATTAGGACACTTTAATAAAAATATTTTTTATCATGAGGTAGAAGTTAATGATTATTATGTTTTTCGTTACCCGCCTTATGATCTAGCTTTAGCAAGCAAGATGGCACAGGTAGCAAAAATGCAGCAGCTTGACTTGCTTCATGTCCATTATGCGGTGCCTCATGCGGTTTGCGCCTATTTGGCGAAGCAGATGAATGGCGATGGCTTAAAAACGGTCACAACGCTGCATGGCACGGACATAACGGTGCTGGCTCAGGATGAATCGTTAAAAGCTTTAATTCGTCTTGCGATCCATCAAAGCGACGCTGTAACTGCCGTTTCAAAGGATCTGATTCAAGAGACTAGACAACTGCTTGATATTACGACACCAATTGATTTAACCTATAATTTTGTTGATAAACGTGTTTATTATCCACGCGATGCGGTTTCCTTGCGAGCTGATTATGCGGCTCCTAATGAGAAAATTTTGATGCATATATCTAATTTCCGTCCGGTTAAACGGGTTGGGGATGTAGTTGAAATATTTGCTCGCGTTTCCGAGAAGGTTCCTTCGAAACTTCTCTTAGTCGGTGAAGGACCTGAGCTCTCAAAAATTCAATGCCGCATTCGCCAGCTTGGTCTTGAAGACCGTGTCCATTTTCTGGGCAAGCAAGAGGATGTTGCACAAGTCATTTCAATGGCAGATGTGCTGTTGCTTCCATCAGAGAAAGAAAGCTTCGGGCTTGTTGCGCTTGAGGCAATGGCTTGCGGCGTTCCAACTATTGGTTCTAACGCTGGTGGTATTCCGGAGCTTGTTACCCATGGAGAAACTGGATTTTTGTCAGAGATCGGCGATGTCGAAGATATGGCTAAAAATACGGAAAGACTGCTTACGACTGAGAAGCTGCATGAGCAGTTTAAGCAGGCTTGTATGTTTAGAGCAAGAAACGAGTTTTGTAATGACGTAATTACAACACAATATGAGCAGATCTATTATCGGGTACTCGGCATAGAGGCAGATTTGCCAATCGCTGTTTGCAGAGATAGCTAATCATTTCCCCTGCAAGAAGAGGTGTATGACATGCAGCTTTCATTATCAACACCGATCATAGCTGCATTGCCTATCATTGAGCGGCTTCGAGAGCATCATTTCGAAGCCGTTTTTGTGGGAGGCGCAGTTCGTGATACGTATTTAGATATACCAATCAAAGACGTTGATATCGCTACATCTGCTCGTCCAGAGCAGGTGCTTGAGCTGTTTGAGCGATGCATACCAACGGGCTTGCAGCATGGCACGATAACGGTTATAC
>NZ_JBFTSN010000594.1:0-3178 GCF_056400045.1 Paenibacillus sp. 01L418 | reverse complement strand
ATAACGTTCTTCGTATAATTTTTTTCTCGGACTCGACTTTCCTTTTATCCGTTGACGTAATCACGCCATTGATGTTTTGGCTTCCAGTTGAGCAGCCGTTTAGCCTTCTCATTGCAGAGCAATGTTTCGTGCCCCTCCAGCGGCTTGCGGAAATCATTGACCTCCGGGAAACGAGCTGCCATAAGCGCCCGGCTTGGCAGCGCCATGCTGCTATCATCCGCTGCAAGATTAAGCGCCACGCTTCCGAGCCCTTCTGCTTCAATAGCGAGTTGACAAGCTTCCGCCGCATCTCTCGTATCAATGTAGCTCCATAGAATACGCTCGCGCTGCTCGGGATCATGGATAAATGACTCGAATCGCTCATACGCTTCTGGTGCAATAACATTGCCTAGGCGGAATGAAACAACCTGCATGCCTGTTCTACGGTTTATCATATCCGCTGTTTGTTCATTTACGATTTTGGACAAGCCATAGCTGTCCTCAGGAAGCTGCGGATGCTCTTCATCGACGGGAACATACTTAGGCCCGAACTTCTCTTTGGCAAATACGAGGCCATAAGAGGATTCGCTCGAAGCAATAACTGCCTTGCGGATGCCAAGACCCGCTGCAGCCTCCAATATGTTGTAGGTAGACATCATATTGTTGTGAAACGTAACCTCATTCGGATGCGAGTACGCAACTGGAATGGCAGCCAAATGCACAACGGCATCCGCCCCAGCCAATACGCCGTACACTTCACCCAAATGGTTCAAATCAACGATTACAGTTCGRCATAGCGGTTCGGCTGGATGTTTCACATCCGCATTCACAACCTCGTATCCCTGCTCAACAAAATGCTTAACTACCCATTTCCCCAGCATGCCGCTGCCGCCTGTAACAACTACTTTCGGCACTTCATTCACTCCTTCTTATGCTCCTAATATTTGTTCAATCCGCTCCGTAATATCAGCGCTTAGCACGACACCCGATGCCTTCATGTTCTCTTCCACCTGTGCAGGATTGCTAGCTCCAACGAGTGCACTAGATACATTCGGCTGGCGCAAAATCCAAGCAAGCGCCAGCTGACCAACCGTTAATTCCAGCTCTGCTGCCACCACGCTCAGCTCGCGCACTTTATTGATTTTCTCTTCCGTCACACCTTTGCGCATGCCATCAAGCTTCGCTGCACGGCTGTCCGCAGGCACATCATTCACGGAACTGTATTTGCCCGTCAGCAGTCCCTGAGCGAGCGGCGAGAACACGACTTGTCCAATACCGCCGCGCTCACCGTAAGGAATGACTTCCTTCTCGATATAACGGTTAAACATATTATAAATCGGTTGGTTAACTACGATTCGGTCGAGCAAGTAACGATCAGCAATTGCATGCGCTTCCACCATTTGCGCGGTTGTCCATTCGCTAACGCCAACGTACAGCACTTTGCCTTGGCGTACCAGATCGTCAAGCGCACGAAGCGTCTCTTCCATAGGCGTACTTGGATCATGGCGGTGGCAGTAATATAGATCCACATAATCTGCTCCAAGCCGTTTCAGGCTGGCATTGCACTGCTCCATAATATGTTTGCGGGATAGTCCCCGATCATTTGGACCATCACCCATCTGTCCAAACACTTTGGTTGCGAGCACATAGGATTCCCGTGGAAAAGCACGAAGCGCTTCTCCCATCAGCTTCTCTGCTTCCCCTCTCTCATATACATTCGCTGTATCAAAAAAATTAATGCCAAGCCCGTAGGCTGTTTGAATCGCTTTCACCGCATTTTCACGTTCTACGTAACCGCCGTATGTCAACCAGCTTCCTAGACTGATTTCACTAACCTTCAATCCACTTTTCCCTAAATGACGAAATTGCATCTCTACTCATCTCCTCATGAATTGTAAAATAGCAATCGAAATGCTGCCTTAAGCACGCTAGCATCTCTATTCTAGAGAAGTTTGTATCATTATGTAAGTAGTGAAAAAAAGGTCACTATATTATATGAGATATACATACTATACTTAAAGTAACTGCTAGTTTCTTGATTTTTATCTTAAAATAAACCCGTTGGGACGGGTGATTCGCAGTACTATTCGTCCAACCATTGCTGTACTTTGCTATCCATTTCTTTTTGCAAATTGTCTAAAATGCCGCTTTTATTATGCATTATATCCAAATACTTTTTGGGAAACATCCTTTTCAACGAAGATTGATAAAGACTGCCGTCTTTCGGTTCAGTATATTCGGTTACAACATATCCCGCTGCTTTTTTCTTCAAGCGAATGACCGCAGGCATGGAATGCCCTGCTTGAATTTCTAGACCCGAAAATTTATTAAATCCGCCAAAATAGGAATGCATATACACCGTAATGATGCCCGATGATTCGCTTGTGCCATAAACCTCATGCACCTCAAACTGTTTTTCCGTTTGAGAGGAGACGGAATCATATTTTTGAATAATATAATTTGAAATTACCTCGTTCATATCATCTGATAACTGTTTTTCTTGATAAGAGGCTTGCATTTCCTCTGATTCGCTAGTGACCACTTTCCCACTGCTATTCGTTGTTCCATTATTCTCTTCCTTTTCGCAAGCACTAAGAATGCAAACCGCTGCTAGCAAAACAAACCAAATCTTTAACTTCACCAAAAATCCCTCCTCTTCACCCTCATCATCATAGACTCTTTAATGATTACTTAGGTTGCATTTATGGAGAAATTATCCACTGCATTCGAATGCCCACCTATCTATTTTCCGCTCGTTTATCGTTCTATTGCTTATTCAAGTTTTTCCGAAATTCCGTAGGCGATTGTCCGCTCCATTTGTGAAATTGCTTCGTAAAAAAGAGCGGGTCATTAAATCCAACAGATGAGGCAATCTGGGCAATCGTAAGCTCGCCTTCAAGCAGCTCCTCTGCTTTCTTCATTCGTACCTTTTGTAAATATTGCATGGGCGGCAGCCCCGTCGCATCCTTAAACAGCCTCGTTAAATGCGCGCGATGATAGCCGAGTGTTTGAGCGATTCCTTCAATAGAGAGCTGCTGTCCATATTGGAGCGATATGAGGCGAATTGCCTGATCAATTTGGCGGTAAGAACGAGATTCTGGTACGATCTCTTCGGTTATTCTCGTAAGGTTCATTCGTCCAAGCTCATGAAATATTAATCTCAGCCAGCCCGAAGCTTCCATATTGCCAAGCGCTGGGG
>NZ_JBFTSN010000593.1:0-3182 GCF_056400045.1 Paenibacillus sp. 01L418 | reverse complement strand
GTCCAATGTTTTTTTCCTCGCCGTGTTTGGGAGCAGCTGGATTGCCATTTTGCAGCGCTTCAAGAGGAAATACGGTTTATTGGAATCATAGGTTATGTGCTATTTTCCCCTCGAACCTATATTAATGCTACAATAGTATAAAAACACGAGGGGACGAATTCGGCTGCGTAGCTAATCATATGCTCCGGAAAAAATGATGGATGATACAGAACCTCTTGCTACCAAACCATGCGCCATTTGCAAGGAAACGAAACCGCTCTCTGAGTTTCTGCGGCGAACGGGCAAACGAGCCGGCGCTGGTGCAAGGCGCGGTGCATGCCGAGCTTGCAGGCAGGCGAAAGCGGCTTTAGCTCCATTGCCTGATGTTCAACTTAATGATTATAAAGCAATACGAAGAAAAGCTCATCCCAGCAAACCATTCCCGGTTCCACCGATGACATCCATAACGCTGCAGAATGATCCGGCAGCACTAAAACCTACGCGTCAAGGTACGATTTGGATGAGAGGCAAGACGGATAAAGGACGGCGATGGTATCAAGAAATTGAGCCAGAGCTTGCGATAACGCTGGTAAAGGAGCATGCTGCGGTTATCGTCAATCGCTATACGATACGCCGATTGTTCAGCAATAAGGAATTCCGGCGCTACATCTTGGAGCGTGACCATCACATTTGTTATTTTTGCGGGGAGCAGGGTGATACGATCGATCATATGCTGCCGCGCGCTAAGGGCGGGCATACAACGCCGGTTAATTGTGTCTGTGCTTGCAATGCTTGCAACCAATCGAAGGCGGATCAAGACTTGCAAACGTTTATGAACGGTGATGAGCTTATTCCTTAGAAGCATTAATGAATGATTGAGTGATCCGTATGTTGTACTGCTTTCGTTACAACTAACGTTTATACAAAAAAAGACTGCATAGTCCGCCTTGATGAAGGGCGACTACGCAGTCTTTTTTTGTATTAGATGCCTGCACTTGACGCAAATAATTTAGCGAAACGGTTTAAAATCACAGCAGCTTCCTTATTGAGCAGCGGATCTCTCGAACGGAAATCAGTACCTTTATCTGTCGTTTTTATTTCTGGTCCATATAAGCGAGCTCCAACAATGAATTGAACCGCTTCTTCGGCCCAAGCTGAAGTCTTGCCGCTCAGTTTCGCTGGAATGGGAGGGAAACCAAGAAAACGTGATAATCGATAGATAATGACAGCAGCTTCTTCCCTTGTGATCGTTCGGTCTGGTTCAAACCTCTGGGCTGAAGTACCACTTAATACGTGAATCTCTAGCAGTGTTTGAATTTCTGATTCATATGGATGAGCCTTTAGATCCGTGAATTTAGAGGATTGGTGTGATTTGGTAATACCAGCTAGTCGTACAATCTGAGCTGCGAATTGTGCACGAGTCGTGTTTCCTTCTGGTTCGAAAAGGGTAGACGTTTGATTCAAAACCCCGCCCAAATCACGTAAAGTATAAATGTCATCGGCATACGGATGATTGCGCGGTACATCAGAATAGTTAGGTGATGGGGTTATACGTTCACACCAAGCATCAATAAGTAAATAATAAAAGTATGAGATATTGCCAGCTTCATCTCTTTTAAATGCGCCAAGTTTTCCATCTTCATCTTGGAACAGCAGCTCGCCAACGGGTTTTAGTTTCCTGGTGCTATTGGGTCCGGCAACGGATAAATAACCATCTTCCGCCTTTACTTTGTAATAAACGAGCGGGGCGCGCAAATACTGGTAGCTGCCTTCAAAGCGTGCTAATTGTGCCTTGGTTAGTGCAATGGCTGGCCGCTCTTTCTCAGTTTTAGGGTAATAATGATCCATAAACGCGGCGAACAGCTGCTCACGTATATCGCTGGCATCGCTGTTCGTTACAACAAATCCGCCTACCTTTTGTTCAGGCAGCAGCCACATCCACGAATGATAGCCCTCCAAATCTCCACCCTTTCCAATGACAGTCTCGCCATTGAAATCTTCTTGGAAAAACATCTCAAAACCTAAAGCCATGTTCGGAATTTCTGAATGAATGCCAACCTGTATCCGCTGCATCTCCTTAACTGTATTTTCCTGTAAAATACGATTTTCTCCAAGCTTGCCGCCATTTAATTGAGCGAGCATAAATTTGCTCATATCCGTGCCTGTTGCGAACATGCCCCCGTCTGGCGCTATTGTAGGCGTGAGCTGGTATTGCGGCCAAGGCTCCTTTAATTGGTTATAGCCGGTAGCAAGGTTTTCCAGCACTTTATCCGTCATCCGGAAATCACTGTTTGTCATTTGCAGCGGACGGAATATTTGATCATCAATGACTTGTTCGAATGGCTTGCCTGTCACATTTTGCACGATTAATCCTTGATAATTGAAAGCTAAATTATCATAGCGATAAGCCGCTCCCGGCTTACGCACGATGGTAGGTAAATTCTCTTTAATATATTGTTCGAGAGGATAGTCTTTACGGGTCGCATCTGGAGCAGTCAACACATCTGTTTTGTCGAAACCTGTTGTATGAGTCAATAAATGTCGCATCGTTAGTTTGCTGCCGGTCTCATTGGGAATCGTCACACCTTTCAAATAGGGGCTTACATCCTGATCCAAATCTATTTTGCCTTCTTCTACGAGCTGCATGACGGCTGTTGCTGTAAATACTTTGGATATGGAAGCTATTCTGAACATGGTTTTATCAGGATCAACAGGTTTCTTGCTCTCCACATCGGCATAACCATAACCTTTGTTCAGCAGCACTTTATCATTGCCCACCACTACCACTGCACTACCAGCTAGCGAGCTCGCAACCTCTGGACGTTTAAAGAACTCATCGACAAACGCCTCAACTTCCTTAGCATCCTTGGGGCCAGTTGCACCTGCTGCCTCAACGCTCCTTGCAGGAAATGAGATGGCAGAAAAGGCGATCACCGCTGCGAGCAGGGCGGGTGCCCAAGCTTTCCTACTTTTCCTTCTTTGTTGAAACATCAACATCATTGATTTCCATCCTTTCAAGTAATATGTAATTTATTTCCTCTTAACTTTAATGGAATCGCCATTTCATCAAATCAGTCATTGGTCTAATTGTTACCTAGACTTTAGTCGAAAGAGAGGTTTTGTTTGCAAGGTTTATGAAAATTGTTATTCGTTTGAGCTAGCAAATGAGACAAAGTACAGCATTTATACGGCTAAATTCGACA
>NZ_JBFTSN010000592.1:0-3183 GCF_056400045.1 Paenibacillus sp. 01L418 | reverse complement strand
AGCTTGTGGAGAGTACACCGATCCAAGCATCAGTCGGTCGGTGCGGCGTACTTCCTCACGTCCGGCTCAAATGTCGTTCCTTTGGACAGGTCCACCTCCAAGTGGGTAGTTCCGCGATCGTCTGTCAGCACGAGCATGCGAGAGCCTACTAGGGGAACACGGTCGGAACTGGTGCGCATGTGCGCTGAGATGACCCGAGGAGTACCGTCGACGATGTAACCTACCTCGACCTTGAATATCGGGAGATCGAAGAGCCAGCAGTTCGTGAAGCTCACGGTGGTCAGTGTTCCGATGAACGAGCAGCCCTCCACTCGGAGGCGCTCAATGTCACTCTGACGTAGCCGGGCATGCGCGATCGAGCCGGGCAACCGTAAGAGCGCGATGGTGGCCCAGAGGGCGAAGGCGGCTCCGATGACAGCGCCAAGCTCTGGCGGGATCGTCGGTGACGTCCCGATGGCCTCGAGGTTGAAGGGGCGCGACGGATCGCTGATCAGCGTCCAGATCAGGAAGACTCCAGCGATTATGACGAGTCCTCCTGCAATCGCGAGCGACACGAAGAGGCCGGCGACCCTGGTCTGTCCGAACTGTTCTACCGCTCGCAAGTACACTCCGCCAGTCACACCGATTGCGACGAACAGCAACACTACGGCGACGCCCACCGTGACCGGATGACCGAGGAGCATACTGATCGCCGGTGTTGGCGCAAGACCGAGCAGGGCACCAAACGGCAGGGAGCCTGTCAGCGCCCACAGTGCAGCAGCTGCGAACAGCCACGGCAGCAGCGGAGTCGCGCGTCCGACGCCACGTCCCGGCAGCAGCGCAGTCATTCGTCCGCCTTTATCCGTAGTGGAAAACAGCGGCAGCATCTCACTGTGCTCATGTTGTCCCTCTGCAGCATCCCTCATAGATATCCTTCACCTCCATAATTTTTTTGCTGTATTTTTCCACTTATTGACTACTATATTGACTCATTCTCGAAGACTTTACAATAGGAAATAAACTCACGAACATGCATTAGAAGGCATGAAGAGAGCTGGATTTCACATAAAATATGGGCCTGTTGATGAGCTTTGGGGTGTTCGAAGATTGTATGTCCACGACCCGATTGGTAAACTTATCAACATTGTTGCTCATGAACTTTTATACTCTAACAGCCAATCGTAAAGGGACCCTGGTTTGTACATCTAATGGGAAACAATAGTTCAATAAATCAGTAGCGAAGCTATGGGTTTGGAACAATCGTGGGAGTGACGGCAACTTTATAATTAGGGAGTGTTATATGGAGCCAGTTGTAGGATTAGATGTGGCTAAAGGAGCCAGCGTCGTTCAGGTTTTTCTACGAAGGAACGAACCGTACGGGATATTTGAGAGTATTGCGCACGAGTAGAACGGTTTTGAACGACTGGGAGAATTGCTTGATGAATTGAAGGTACTCTCGGGCAAGGTGCCGGTCATTATTTTGGAATAATGTTTCTATTGGATGAAAATTGGTGGGCAATTTCTCCAGAGTTTTAGAGGAAATCGAAAAATCTTTCCGAAATAAGAGTAAACGCCGGTGACCTTTAGCAGGTGACCGGCGTTTCCATATTAGCGTTTCGGCATTTTGCTCTCATCCATGTACAGCAAATTCCAACGGTGACCGTCCAAGTCGGCAAATCCTGCGCCGTACATCCAGCCGTCATTTTCACTCGGCTTGCCAAAGATGCTTCCTCCGGCAAACTCTACTTTTTGAATAAAGGCATCTACTTCTTCTCTGCTTCCAGCACCAATGGAAAATATTACTTCTGCACAACGGGAAGTATCTGCGGTTTTTGAACCGGTAAATTTCTCAAACGCCGCATCCGGGAACAGCAGAATCGTTGTTTGGCCTATGGCAAGCTTGGCTCTCTCGTTACCAACGCTCACCGCATGGAATCCAATCTCATTGAAAAAGGCAGTTGACTTCTCAACATCTTTGACTGGTAGGTTAATCCAAATCTCCTGTGACATGGCTGTAGCCTCCTGGAATAAATTTTTAACTTCTCCTACTATACTCTACTTCTGGCTGTAGAAGCGAATCTTATAAAAGAAACAGCAAAGTATGACATTCCTGTCATGCATCCTACGATTTACTTAGTAAATACGCGCTCCGCAATCAGGGGTAAACGAACGACTGTATGCAGCAATTGTCAGAATAAAATAAAGTAATAGACTGACGTTACTTTATTAAGCCAACGAGCAGGATAGCTTAATCATATCTAGAATAAATATAGAAAAATACTAACAGCGTTTATAAGTCGAATGAAGAGTGGGGGAAGTTTCTTGGATGAGATTGCAAAAATCGCAAAAGAATTATTAAAGAATATTGAAGAAAATAAACGGAATCTTTTAAGCAGAAATGCAGATAAGAAGGTAATCAATTTTTATGAAATAAATAAGCCATATGGTTGTTTCTCAAATTTTTCGAAACATTCAATTACGTTACAAAACAAAGACTGGCCAACATCGGAACACTATTTTCAAGCTCAAAAGTTTGTAGGTACCGTTCATGAAGATGAATTACGTTTTGCAAGTACGCCAATGGATGCCGCCCGATTAGGCCGAGATAAATATAAACCGCTCCGTAAAGATTGGGAAGAGTGCAAAGTTAACATTATGCGGGAAGCTATCGTCGCTAAAATAGAACAACATCCAAATGTTAAGTCAATTCTCTTATCAACTGGTGATTGTGCCATAATCTTAATTGAAAAAGAGGTTTTGAATCAATGAATAGCAAAATGATTTGGGGGATAGTATTATTAGCGCTGAGTTTGTTTTTTAAGCCATTATTGGCGATAGTGGGGCTGAATGAAACATTGTTCGGATTGCAATGGCAAGGTGAAACTGTGTTTTCATTGCGTCCATTCTTAGTTCGGAGTATTCTAGCAATAATTGGTATTATCATGCTTATCATCGGCGGTAAGCAAGTTACAAAGCAGAAGAATAAATAGTTGAAAGGATCGAGAGCACAACAATTAATCTTGCTACAGTATTGAACGTTTATATCAAGGTATTGAAGACCGAAAAAGATTATGATAATCCCCAAAAGGGGATTTTTTAATGTTCGTAGAACAAAAGGAGCCATTGAGGCTCCTTTTGTTTGTAATTATCACGATTTACGAAATGTGACACATCACGAACTTTAATATTTTCAGATGACAAGAA
>NZ_JBFTSN010000591.1:0-3192 GCF_056400045.1 Paenibacillus sp. 01L418 | reverse complement strand
GTCCTCCCTTGCACCGTCTGAACGATGCTGCGCACCTCAATCATAACGCCCCTCCTTGCTTCAGCTTCCGCCGATGCAGCAAATACGCAAAAAATGGCGCACCAAGCAGAGCCGTAACAACGCCAAGCGGTATTTCCTTAGGCGTCAGCGCCATGCGCGCAAGCGTATCAGCCCATAAAATAAATATGCCTCCACCGATAGCCGATAAAGGGGTAATTAATCGATAGTCGGGGCCAACGAGCAAACGAATGAGATGTGGAACCACGAGTCCAACAAAACCAATTACACCAGAAACAGAGACTGCTGCTGCCGTCAGCAAGGTCGAGCTGATTAAGACGATCAGCTTCGTTCTCTCGACACGGATGCCAAGATGCGCTGCATGGCGTTCCCCCAGTACAAATAAATTGAGAGATTGCCCATATGCAAGCAGAAGTGGAAAGCCTACCGCGAGAAAAGGAATAAGCATATATACATGTTCCCAGCTTCTCATCGCAAGCGACCCCATTAACCAGAACAAAATTTGATTCACGACGCCCTCGGAGACGGACACCATGAAGGATACAAAAGCGCCTAAAAAAGACTGGATGATAACCCCAGATAAAATTAGCGTTTCAATATGTATAATACCCTTGTTGCGAGACAACCAAAAAACACCAAGCAGCGTCAAGGTTCCTGTAGCAAAGGCAACTAGCGGTATCGTCCACATGCCAATCGCTGACTGCAAGCCGAATAAGATAATGAACGATGCACCAACTGAGCTCCCCGAAGACACTCCTAGTGTATAGGGATCAGCCAGCGGGTTTCGAAGAACCCCTTGAAAGCCCGTGCCAGCAAGTGCGAGACAAGCACCAACGAGGACAGCAAGCAAAATACGCGATAGACGTACTTGCGTGACGATCGCTATTTCGGCAGGTGTATAAGGAACTGAATTATCAGCAAGCCAAGGCAGCTGATGAAGCAAAATACCCCAAACATCTCGAATGGAAATACCAGCCGAACCAATCGATAAACTTACAACGATAGAAACAGCAAGAAGGAGCATAGCTGCTCCTCCATACCAAACTAATTTATAGGTCATCATTATTTTACGAGATCCGGGTGAATCACTTTCGCAAGCTCCAGCAAACCATCTGCAAGTCTCGGCCCTACACGAACAAGCGGATCCTCTGTTACTGCATGCATTTGCTTATTTTTCACCGCATCAATGACATTCCAGCCAGGACGGCTCTCAATGCCAACAACAATCGGATTCGGCTCCTCCTTCAATGCAGGGTATATAATGAGCTCGGGATTCTGAGTAACAATCGACTCTGCACTCACTTCATACCAGCCTGGAGCAGCTCCAGCAACATTCTCGCCGCCAGCCAGTGCCAGCAATTCGTCAAGGAATGTGCCAGATCCAACGGTCCAGCCTGGGGAAAATTCTAAATACACTTTCTTTTTCACTGCATTCTTAACTGCATCCGAAACTTGTTGCTTCACCGAAAGCATGTGACCTGCAACCTCAGCCGCTTCGGATTGTTTATTCATAATATGACCTAAATTTTCGATTTTGGCAATAACTGCATCATACGTGAGAGGGTCTGTCGCATAGACCGGAATTTTCAGTTCTCTGAGCTTCGTGATTGCCTCTCCATTCATTGAAGAAGACGCCAGCACGAGATCCGGATTGAGAGCTGCAACAGCTTCAATATTCGTCGTCATATCGCCAACCTTTGCCTTGCTTGCCGCCTCCTCAGGATAGTTGCTTGACTCATCTACACCTACCACACGGTCACCTGAGCCGATTGCATAAATAGCTTCGGTTTCACTAGGAGCAAGCGAGACAATTTTAGTTGGCTCTTGCTCAAACGTAATTTCCGTACCTGTATCATCCTTTAAAGTTAGTGGATAAACGGTCGATTCATTCGCCTTGGATGGCTCGTCAGTTGCAGCCTGACCAGCATTATTCGTTGTTTTTCCCGGCTCGTTAACCGTGTCCTTATTGGCACCGCATGCTCCTGTGAATACGAGCATCATCACGAGCAGAAAACCTACTAGCGTTTTCATTGTACTTTTATGTAACCTTTTCATTTTCCTTACTCCTCCTGCGTCATATATCGTATTAAAAATAGCATCCCCGACCTTGAGTCAGAAATGCTAGTATACGCTTTTTCTAATTAGGCTAAGCGAACAGCTTCTCCAACAATATCGGATCATGCAGGAGAAGATATGGTGCATCTATCCCCGTCCATCATCTATAAAATGATCCGTTGTTACTATACAACGTCTTGTTCTATTTGTCTAATGACATCCATGCCATACTCATCCTAATTATCGACGTTCTGCTTCACTCATTTGCCGCATAGGTAACGTAATGGGTCTATTTCTTAGCGCGCGTTTTTTTTACCATGATGAGTGCGTTTAGCCTTGGCCTGAACTGAGCAGCAAGATGTAATTTTCAAGAGTCCGGCTCATATTTGAAGCTAACGGACATAGAATCCTCCGCTATTTGGGCTTACGGCTGCTAAAAACTAACTGGTGGAGCCAAATAAGGGGGCTTCTATGTCCTTTACGGTTGCGTATACAGCCAAAATGAGCGTAATAGCGTATCTGATGTCCGTTAGCTTTTCGCAATAGTCACTTCAAACCTCTAACGGACATACATTACGCTATTTTCAACAATCGGGCTCATATTTGAGTCTAACGGACATAGGTTCCGCTATTTGGACAAGAATGAGCTAAAAACTTACCCGTGGAGACAAATAAGGGCTTCTATGTCCGTTACGGTTGTGGAAACAGCGAAAATGAGCTTAATAGCGTATCTGATGTCCGTTAGCTTTTCGCAATAGTCACTTCAAACCTCAACGGACATACATTACGCTATTTTCAAGAATTGGGCTCATATTTGAGTCTAACGGACATAGGGTCCGCTATTTGGGCAAAAGGTAGCTAATAACTAACTCGTGGAGCCAAATAAGGGCTTCTATGTCCGTTACGATTGCCAAAACAACGAAAATGAGCACAATAGCGTATCTGATGTCCGTTACCTCTCCTTGCGACTTCTCCACCCTTGCTATGCTTTTATTTTTCTTACCGTTCGTTCCGCAAGCAAATAGCAGACAGCAGATAATACATCCGACTCTAACACTCATTCTTTTTATGAATCTAACAAAAGAATATGCAACTCATAAAGGAGGTTCTTTCCTAGAT
>NZ_JBFTSN010000590.1:0-3207 GCF_056400045.1 Paenibacillus sp. 01L418 | reverse complement strand
CTCTTGGGCTCGTCCAGCCCATTGCAGCCGATCTTGATTGATGCGAATCGAAAAAGGGTTTGTCCTTAAACGCCTCGAGCTTGACCATCCCTGCTTCGGATAATACTTTTCCAGTATGATCACTGTAAATATAAATGGAATTAACGAACGGCAAAGATGAGGATATTTCAACTAACTTTTTTTGAATTACGAAGTAATCATACAGTGACTTGGGCTTTTCATTAAAAAAAGCTTGCAGCGTTTTGTCCGTCTGCATTTCCCTTACCACATTGCGCTCAATCAGTTGCAAGTTGGCGTCCACATTTTGCATCGTCTGCTCCACGATCGCTTGATTCGTTTCTAAATACTTTTTCTCAGACGAATTATTTAACGTTGAAAAAAACAAAAAGATAACTGATGAAATAACAAAGAAAAATATCGGCGTATACGACAGCATCATCCGGTAATACCAGTTCATCTTCAAATGAACCAACCTCCCGTCCATTTATGAAGCGCTTACAATTAAAGAGGTTTCTAGTTTCTTCTTCTAGCCAACCTCTACCTGCAAAGGAAAGAAACCGCGAATACGCGGCCTCCTCCATGCAGTTGTTGATTATGCCTTAGACCATGAAGCTAGCTGCCGGTCATGTTCGGCGTATTCACTGTATCTGTCCTTTACTCCGCCTTTTTCTGTGTTCCCCTCATGAATGTAAATACGGTGCTTCATCGTTATTGCATCTCCACCTGGCAAAAGCTTTCCTCCGCAGAAATGGAAATTCGCAGGTGTGAAAGGGCCATAATCACGGACAAACCATTGAGAAGCAAAAGTTTCATTTTCCGGATGGGAGAAAACCGCAATACCTGCCTCGGTGTACTGCTTGACCACTTCATCTCCGTCTCGCTGCATGCTGAGAAACAGTTCACCGCTGTAGTCAACCCATTCCGTCACAGACCCAAAAATGTCCGCTTCTCCTTTTTTCCCTTCGGCAGACGTGAGGCCACCTCGATGATGTCCGCTAATTTGCTCGTTAACGCGAATAAATGGAAATCCGCCTTCTTTGGTATCTCCGAACCGGACATCGCCGTTCACAGCAAACAACTGTGTCGTAAGATCCATATACCTCGATTCTGGAGGCAGATTATAAATGCGGACACTTCGAGCTTCTGTTAGAAGAAGGCGTCCATTCTCGTCCAACCAGTCGATCAGTGCCGTCATTTGTCCAAAAACAGGACCGCTTGCAAGCACAACAAATGTCCGGTGCACCTGCCTGCCTTCACCGCGAAACTCGTGATACAGCTTATGACTGTTCACATCATCGTGTCCCCACCATAACCCGTGATGATGAAGATGATCGTCCGGCCCATCATGGATCAGTGTCTTTCCATGCGGCCCGATTAAGGGATAAAAGTAAGGTTTTGCACTCGTAGCCGCATATAGGTACCGAGTAAAAAGTTTACCCTCAATGCTTACGACAACTCTTGCATTATCTTCCTGATGATCGAGATACACCCCAGGCAGCTCGCTCCAAGGATTATGCTTCCGGTCTGCTGGAGCAGCAGTTGAAGCAGCTTTTAATTCAAATAACAAATGGGTCTCCAGCGGCAATGAAACGTCCTGTACCAGTATATAAAGCGCACATTCAGCAATTGCACCTTGCGGCCCTGCTGACATGGCATACGGGCTTAACTGACATGCAAACGAAAGACCTGCCGAATGATTAACTGCGAATAGATTACAATTTCCTGACCATTCCAAAAGCCGCTTAAACATTGTTTCTTCCATTTCTACTCGAACAACGGCTGGGACCGGAGTGCCTGCATGAATGGAAAACTGCAGCGATTCGTCGAACGTCATATCGGATCCCCTCCTATTTGCTTTCTCCGCTTACCGTAATTTGATTGCTGCTGAACGCTGCAACGGAGTTTTTCTTCTCATAGAAGTGAGTCGCTGACGCCATAATCCCTTCCCGTGTATAAAAAGGGCTGTCTGGCCGAATAGGCAGCTCAACAGTTGTCCCTGTGCTGGAAGCTTGATAAATAGCAGTAATAAGCTCAAGCGTCTTTCTTCCTTCCACTCCCGTTACGAGTACTTCACCGCTGCCGTTTTCAATAGCGGTTATAACATTATCCAGCTGGCCTTTGTGCCCTACATAGGTTAAGGAAGCTGTACCATCTGCAACAGCTTCAATTTGCCGCTCCAATTCCGGGTTTTCTATAGGAAAACCGTTTTCCTGTGCAGATGAAGCGGTTACCTGCCATGGCATGGATACCCGCGCTTTCTCACCTTGGAAAATAAGCTTTTGCTCTTGTCCGTGATGAACGACGGAGCTTGTGATTTGAGCAATCGCACGCGGATAGGATAAAATCGCTACCGACAAATCCTCAACTTCTGCATTATCATGGGAAGTATTAGCCATAATGGCCGTCACTTTATCAGGCATACCCATCATCCATTGGAACATATCGATATGATGTACGGCATGGTTCAGCGTACAGCCTCCGCCTTCCTTCTCCCAAGTTCCGCGCCACCACAAATCGTAATAGGTATATCCTCGCCACCAAAAGGAATCTACCTGCGCATGCACGATTCGTCCTGCAAGCCCAGAATCAAGCACGCTCTTAAGCTTCATGACCGCATCGCCAAATCGATTCTGGCTTATAACGGAAAGAATTTTTCCTGATGCGGCAGCGGCTTCGTTCATTCTATCGCATTCAGCCAGCGAAGATGCCATTGGCTTCTCGACAATGACATGTTTTCCTGCTTGCAGGAAGTCTACGGACAGATCAGCGTGTGTATAGGGCGGTGTGCAAATCGAAACCAAATCGATATCATCACGCGACAACAAATTTTTGTAATCGTTTACAATTTCGCAATTCAGTTGAAACTTCTTTTTTTTGTCCTGCGCGCTTGCATCATTAATATCGTATAAAGCAACAATACTGCAGCGGTTCCCAAGTGCCAGATAAGCTTCGATATGAGCAGACGATATAGAGCCGGTTCCAATAATCGCAACACGAATCATATAATTCCATCTCCTTAGTCATTTTTCTCAACTGATAATACTAGTATACAATTAATTCAGACAAGTGCATATGCCTTTTTTATATGAATATATATAGCAAAATCAAAAAAACAGCCGACACCTCCTATGAGGCTGCCTGCCGTTTCATTGCACATGATTACTTAAAATACGCGGGGTGTTTCTCTTTCAGCTCATCCTTCTCCAG
>NZ_JBFTSN010000589.1:0-3209 GCF_056400045.1 Paenibacillus sp. 01L418 | reverse complement strand
GAGTGCTTTTATGACAGCTTACGCTAATGACGTAGATTCCGATATGGTTTTCGCACAGCAGGTTTACGGCTATGGCAATGAAGGGGATGTCTTTCTAAGCCTTAGCACTTCAGGGAACTCTCGCAACATCATTCGTGCCCTTCAAATCGCTAAAGCAAAGGGAATGAAAACCGTTGGGTTAACAGGGAAATCGGGAGGTAAGATGAAGGTGCTATGTGATGTTACGATCACAGTCCCCTATTACGAAACACCGGATGTTCAAGAGCGGCATCTTCCTATCTATCATACCTTGTGCATCATGCTTGAGGAGGTGTTTTTTGGAGGATGATCACTTATGCTGGAATTGATATTGGCGGAACCAAATGCGCGGTCACAATCGGACGATTATCGGAAAATCAAATACAAATTATCGATAAAGCATACGTTTTGACTGCGCCTACGCCAGAAGAGACCATCCAACAAATGATTGATGAATTAACCCTTTTGTTCTTAAAATATCCGGGTGATAGACAACAATTAAAAGCGATAGGTATCAGCTGTGGTGGACCTCTAAATAGCCAATATGGGCTTATTCTATCTCCCCCTAATTTGTCACATTGGAATAAAGTCGACGTCATTAGTCCGATTGAGCATTACTTTAATGTACCGGTCGGATTGCAAAATGATGCCAACGCATGTGCCCTCGCCGAATGGCAATGGGGTGCAGGCCGAGGAACCCGCAATATGATCTTCCTTACCTTCGGGACTGGAATGGGAGCAGGACTTATTCTGGATGGGCGTTTATATTCAGGAACGAATGACAATGCGGGCGAAGTGGGACATATTCGACTGGAGAATGAAGGACCGATCGGATATAACAAAGCAGGATCTTTTGAGGGCTTCTGCAGTGGGGGAGGCATAGCCCGTGCTGCTCAATCCTTAGTGACAGGACGAATGGATAGCGGTGGAGAATTCCCATCCTTCTATCATCCATCTGATTCCATCGATGAGATCTCTGCTAGAGATGTAGCAGAAGCGGCTTTAAAAGGCGATCCATGGGCACTCCGTATTTTCCAAGACGTCGGACGTCATCTGGGACGCGGAGTAGCTATCCTCATTGATATTATTAATCCGCAAAAAGTTATCATCGGGAGCATCTATGGAAGACAAAGACAGCTTATCGAACCCTATATGCTGGAAGCGCTCCAGATGGAGGCTCTACCGAATTCCTTAGCGATTTGCGAGATCGTTCCTGCCGGTCTTGGAGAAGAAGTCGGAGATTATGCAGCTTTGTCTGTTGCTAGAGACTTGCACATGAGCCAGTCTCAGCTTGATGCAATTAGAAAGGATTAATAAATAAGTGCGAATTATTCAAATCATAAAATGTGGGCAACGTTTATAGTTGAAACAAAAAGATCACCAATACGGGTGATCTTTTTTTATTATTAGGGAGACTTAGTTAATATGACAACTTGGATTAACCAGCCACTAAGCACATCAAGGTTGATATCCATAGGGACGAACCGCAGTCTGTATGGTTTAACTTTGTAAGAACAAATAGGTTCTTACAGGAGCTCAGACAAGCTAGTTTTGGAGCAGTAAGAACCCATATGTGCTTACAGCAATCTTTCGGTTGTGGGCAGTCGATCAGGCTGGCTGTGTAAGAACAAATAGGTTCTTACAGGAGCTCAGACAAGTTAGTTTTGGAGCTGTAAGAACCCATATGTGCTTACAGCTATCATTCGGATGCGTTAAGGCGGTCAGGCG
Source organism: Paenibacillus sp. 01L418 (assembly GCF_056400045.1). Classification (NCBI taxonomy): domain Bacteria; kingdom Bacillati; phylum Bacillota; class Bacilli; order Caryophanales; family Paenibacillaceae; genus Paenibacillus; species Paenibacillus sp. 01L418. The sequence goes on along the minus strand of NZ_JBFTSN010000589.1, from coordinate 1,463 downwards.
GGCTCTGAAAGAACCACTAGATTCTTACAGTAGCTCAGACAAGCTAGTTTTGGAGCAGTAAGAACACATATGCGCTTACAGTGACCATTCGGATGCAGACTGTAGGCCGGCTTTGTAAGAACCTATAGGTACTTACAGGAGCTCAGACAAGTTAGTTTTGGAGTTGTAAGAACACATATGCGCTTAAAGTGACCATTCGGATGCAGATTGTCGGTCAGGCGGGCTTTGTAAGAACCTATAGGTTTTTACGGGAGCTCAGACAAGTTAGTTTTGGAGCAGTAAGAACCCATATGTGCTTATAACGATCATTCGGATGCGTTAAGGCGGTCAGGCAGGCTCTGTAAGAACAAATAGGTTCTTACGGGTGCTCAGACAAGTTAGTTTTGGTGTTTTAATAACAACCAATTGTAAGCGTTTCCTAATAAGTGTTGACGACAGAATCAAWATGGTTACAGGCTCCTCGACCATTTTATCGCACGAATTGCCCTCCTCTTGTATCTGGACTGTGCCTATCTAACTTGGCGCTCTAACTTCGGATTTGCATGCTGAAAACCCAAGATGTCAAGTAAATAAAGGGTTTTCAGCCGATAGATAATGAAAAAGGGATAGCATCACAAAAATGGAAGGTGCGCTTTCAGAGTGAAGGAATAGCAGCACAAAAAGTGGAGATTTCCGCATTCGGCTGTACATGTTACGTTAAGTTGGCAAGGCGTTGCTGAACAGAATGATAACATGCCAAAAGAAAGGGGGATTACTTTGAAGCAACATTCGCAGTCAGCGGATCTAGCTCCCATGCCTAAAATGCCGAAAGCAGGAGCAGRCTCGAGATGGATAAGATCCATGCGGAAGGAATTAAAACGCAATCGATTTCTTTATATGCTGCTAGTGCCAGTAGCCATCTATTTATTGCTATTTAAATATGCACCGATGGCTGGGGAAATCATTGCTTTCAAAAATTATCGATTATCCGATGGGATTTGGGGAAGCTCTTGGGTAGGATTCCAGCAGTTTGAGAAGTTGTTTGCCAGTCGCGAGTTTTATATCGTATTAAAAAATACGCTGCTGCTTAACCTGTACAGCTTGCTCTTTGCGTTTCCTGCTCCGATTCTGCTCGCGATCATGCTTAATGAAGTTCGGGTGGAGTGGTATAAACGAACATTGCAAAACTTGCTGTACATTCCTCATTTTATTTCGTGGATTGTCCTCGGAAGCATCATTATTGCACTGTTATCGCCATCTACAGGCATAGTGAATTATTTATTGCAGGCGTTTGGAATAGAGCCGATCTATTTTATGGCAGATAAGCTATGGTGGCCGGTGACGTTCATTGTGTCTGGTATTTGGAAAGAAGCCGGATTTGGGACGATTCTTTACTTAGCTGCGATGGCCTCGATCGATCCGACGTTGTATGAAGCGGCCAAAATTGACGGCGCCAATAAAATAAGACAGATCTGGCATGTGAC
>NZ_JBFTSN010000588.1:0-3215 GCF_056400045.1 Paenibacillus sp. 01L418 | reverse complement strand
ACGATGGTGTATAGCGGAGAAAGAGAGATTATCGTTGATTATTTAGGAAATAAGCAGCATTTAGCAGTCGATTTGGATGTTGCGGTTTCCACAAAGGGTGGAATTCGAATCATTTCGGGTGAGCAGCGTTTCTATGAAGGGTGGCTTCAATTTCGATTTCCTCGTTTGTTTACTGGCAGAGCAGAAGTGAATGAGTGGTATGACGATGAGGAGCGCTGCTACAAAATATCTGTGGACGTTCGGAACCCTATCCTTGGCCAAATTTTCCGTTATGAAGGCTCTTTCCAAGCTTCATTCGTGAATAGCGAGCATGAGGCGATTCCGATTGGAATTCGGCCATTACGTGAAGAGAAGAGGGAATAAACGGCTACTGCTGTTTATTCCTTTTTGTCACTTTCGTGTTTGGCGTTGTATAATAGAAGCTGACACGATAAGCAGGTCCAAGCTAACGAGGTAAATGCAGCTGGATCCATGGGAAACGGAGTACTAGACTAATGAAAAAATTTAAAAAGTTTTATATAGAGACGACAAGTATTTGCAACTTATCATGCAGCTTCTGTCCGCCCACATTGCGAGCGAAAGGTTTCATTAAAGTGGAGGATTTCAAAAAAACACTGGATCAGATCAAGCCGCATACGGATTATATTTATTTTCATGTAAAAGGCGAGCCAATGCTGCATCCTAAAATGGACGAGCTGCTTGATATTAGCCATGAGAAGGGCTTCAAAGTAAATATTACGTCCAATGGAACACTTATTACGAAAAACAAGGAAAAGCTACTGAACAAGCCCGCCTTGCGTCAAATCAACTTCTCGCTGCACAGCTTTGACGGTCATGCCGGTTCTACGAATAAAGAAGGTTATCTTGCCGAAATCTTATCATTCGTAAAAGAAGCGGTCGCAAGCAGCGATATTATTATTTCGTTTCGGCTATGGAACTTAGATATGGACAATGAAACGAATCAGCAGAAAAACAAAAACCGAGAGCTCCTGGGCATGATTGAGAAGGCATTTAATCTCGATTATAAAATTGAAGAAAAATTCATACCCGGCTCAGGTGTCAAAATAGCGGAGCGCATTTACCTAAACCAAGATCCTGAGTTCAAATGGCCGGATTTAAAAGAGCCGGAGTATAATGGGAAAGGCTTCTGCCATGCCTTAAGGAATCRGGCAGGCATTCTTATCGACGGAACAGTCATCCCTTGCTGCTTGGACGGAGAGGGCGTCATTAATTTAGGAAACATTCATGATACTCATTTCTCGGAAATTATTGAGAATGAGCGATCAACTAATCTCTATGATGGTTTCTCAAGACGGGAAGCTGTCGAGGAGCTGTGCAGGAAATGCGGCTATCGCCAACGTTTTGGGTGATTACTAGGATTATGCTAGTAGGTCAACAAGGCAATTTGTAATAACAAAATAACTATAGTAACGATTATTAATGAAATAAGTTATGTGAATTATAGGTATTGCGTTGGAATTGTTGAGTGGGGTCTTTTTGTGTTATGATTTATTCCGTGCTGTTCTTTGTCGTCTTTCTATCAATCAGAGAGTTAGGAGATTCAACTACACATGGATTTTATTACGATTTTAAAAGCGATTATTTTAGGTATTGTTGAAGGATTAACGGAATTTGCACCTGTATCCTCGACAGGACATATGGTCATTGTTGACGATATGTGGCTTCAAACGGAACAGTACTTGACGAAGTACGTTGCGAACACATTCAAAATTGTTATTCAGCTCGGCTCCATTTTAGCAGTAGTCATTATTTTCCGAAATCGTTTTATTGACTTGCTGGGCTTGAACAGAGGCAGCAAGGACGCGGCACAAGCTTCTTCTCAACCGAAGAAAAAGCTAAAGCTAACACATGTTATCGTTGGTCTCATCCCAGCTGGTGTACTTGGTCTATTGTTTGACGATTACATTGATGAGCATTTATTCTCGATACGTACAGTGCTAATTGGTCTAGTTATCGGAGCTATACTTATGATTATTGCCGATCGTTTTGGGCCTAAGAAACCTAAGATCGAATCAGTTGACCAGATCACTTATAAGCAAGCCTTCTCCGTTGGGCTTATCCAATGTTTATCCCTCTGGCCAGGCTTCTCCCGTTCCGGTTCCACTATTTCCGGAGGGGTGCTGCTAGGCATGAGTCACCGCGCTGCTGCTGATTTCACTTTCATCATGGCTGTGCCGATCATGGCTGGTGCGAGCTTGTTGTCCTTGGCGAAAAACTGGGAGTACTTCACGTTAGAGTCATTGCCGTTTTTTATCGCAGGTTTCATAAGCGCATTCGTTTTTGCACTTCTTTCGATTCGTTTCTTCTTGAAGCTTATTAACAAAATCAAGCTTGTACCATTTGCGATATACCGCATCGTGCTTGCTGCTGTAATCTATATCGTTTATTTTTAACCAATAGAAAAAGCCTGCTCCCTTATGATAAGGAGCAGGCTTTTTTTCGATTTATGGGCGTAACTCAATTGGTTTTTGAGCTTCATAGATGCCGATTCGACCTGAACATATAAATGCGATTACGCAGCCGATAAACATATAAATTGCACCTTCAGCCCCAAATAATTCAATGCCCATGATGAAGCAAGCGATTGGCGTCTTGGCAGCGCCGCTGAATACGGATATGAAACCAATGGCAGCGAGCAGGGGGACGGAGACATGGAGCAAACCTGCAAGTGCGCTTCCTAGCGTTGCACCGATGACAAAGAGTGGAGTTACCTCCCCGCCTTGAAAGCCTGTCCCAAGCGTTATAGCAGTAAATAGTGTTTTCAATAAAAAAACAAACGGAGAAACCGCCTCTTGAAAGGACTGCTGTAGGAGAGGGATGCCTAGTCCCAAATAATCACGTGTACCGATCGCATAGACAATAGCAATAATGAATAGTCCGCCAAAAAAGCTTTTGAGAACAGGACTTTTAAACCATTTACTAAACAAACGTTTAAGTCCTTGTACAAGCTGAGTGAATAATAATGCAGCTAGACCAAAAAGCACGGCTGCAATGACAACTTTGACAATGAGCAGCCAGTCGAGCGGAGGGACATCGCCCATTGAATAGGAGATATGTTGAATTCCCCAAGCGGTAGCAACCAGATGGCCAACATAACTCGCGATAAAGCATGGGAGCAGCGCTTCATAACTGATGACGCCGATTGCAAGTACTTCTAGTCCAAAAATTGTACCGGCTAGAGGTGTGCCAAAGAC
>NZ_JBFTSN010000587.1:0-3238 GCF_056400045.1 Paenibacillus sp. 01L418 | reverse complement strand
GAGCACCGCTGGGTAGCCAAGTACGGACGGGATAAGCGCTGAAAGCATCTAAGCGTGAAGCCCCCCTCAAGATGAGATTTCCCAGTATGTAAGACCCCTTGAAGACGACGAGGTTGATAGGTTCGGGGTGGAAGCACAGCAATGTGTGTAGCTGACGAATACTAATCGGTCGAGGGCTTATCCTAAACACGTTTACTGTGACCCATACATCCAGTAGACAGCAGCATAAAGGCTTCAGCAAGCCTAATCTTTCGTATCCAGTTTTCAGGGCGTAATGTTCTGACTTTGCAAGCGTCCCCGAACGCTGCAATCGACAACTATTCGGGGGACAAGCGTGGCGGTGTAGCTCAGCTGGCTAGAGCGTACGGTTCATACCCGTGAGGTCGGGGGTTCGATCCCCTTCGCCGCTACCATTACCTTTTTTATCGTAACATCTGGAGGATTAGCTCAGCTGGGAGAGCATCTGCCTTACAAGCAGAGGGTCGGCGGTTCGATCCCGTCATCCTCCACCATATGTACTTATTCGGTTTTATGACCGGATCCACTTGGAGCTGTGGTGTAGTGGCCCAACATGCCTGCCTGTCACGCAGGAGACCGCGGGTTCGAATCCCGTCAGCTCCGCCATTTTTCTTTAAAGTAAGGCTCGGTAGCTCAGTCGGTAGAGCAGAGGACTGAAAATCCTCGTGTCGGCGGTTCGATTCCGTCCCGAGCCACCACTTTATTTTTCGTTACGACGAGAAATAAGTAATAGTATGGAGGATTAGTGAAGTGGCTAAACACGGCAGACTGTAAATCTGCTCTCTCTGAGTTCGGTGGTTCGAATCCATCATCCTCCACCATTTCTTTTACAGCAAGAGCCATTAGCTCAGTTGGTAGAGCACCTGACTTTTAATCAGGGTGTCGTAGGTTCGAATCCTACATGGCTCACCATTTTTTTTCTAAACAAACCTATACAACCGTAGATCTTAGGATCTGCGGTTTTTTTGTTTGATTATAATCGAAATAAAAAAGAGTTTGCCCATCAGTAAAGTGGACAAACTCTTTTTTTGCATAGTTAAAACCAGATAATGAATGAATCTTAGTTTTTACTCCGTAGATTCAATTCATAAGCAAGCTCGTTTACCGTTTCGTTTAGACGAAGTTTAAGTTCATCATTTAATTCAAATACTGGAGCTTCATTTGGCTCTTGTGAACGCTCGATTTGGGAATCAACGGCATACACTCCGCTAACATATAATTTCGCGCCCATGGATGCGAGTACCGGCTTGAGGGAATAGTCAATAGAGAGTAGATGAGCGATGGTGCCGCCGATAAACAGAGGAGCAATGATTTTACCATCAAGTCCTTTCTGCGGCAGTAGATCTAGAAACGTTTTTAGAACGCCTGTATAAGATGCTTTGTAAACTGGGCTTGCAATAATAACAGCATCTGCATTCTCGACAAGCTGATTGGCTTCTATAATAGCAGGGCTGCCAAAACGAGCGTGAATTAGATCTTCGGCTGGCAAAGAAACCACGGTTATGGTATCAACCGAAAGATGTTTTGTTATCAATTGTTGCTCTACGTACTGTGTTATGCCATTTAAACGAGATAAAGCATTTGGACTGCCTGAAATAATTACAATCTTGGACATGGGTGCACTCCTCTTTTTCAAATAAATAGTAGAAAATAAAATTACATTAATCCGATAAGTAAACTTTGAATAGATAGTACCATGGCAGATGTTATTTGGTCAAACAGGTTTGATTTGTTTCTTGTATTTTATCGATATAAGGGAACAATGTATACATATAGGAATGAAATAGAAAAAGGGGTAGTTGCAATGGTATACGGATTAGCGGTTTTAATTAGCTTCGCGATCGTATTTGCAAGCGTACCACCGCTTCGTGTATTTGCGCTGCGACTTGGTTTTGTCGATCGTCCTAATCAGAGAAAAATACATAACAAGCCGATCCCTCTCATGGGTGGCGCGGCTATTTTTGTTGGCTGCATCGTTACGATGTTTATTTTTATCGGGTTCACTCCGCTCACTTGGACCATAGTTACGGGTGGAACCGTGCTCGTAATTATTGGACTTCTTGATGATGCGTCAAAGGCAAAAGGGAAAGACTTTCCGATATGGCCGCGTGTCATCCTCTATATGGGTGCTGCGTCAATCCCAAGCTTATTTCATATCAAAATTGCGGGTATTACCAATCCGTTTACACATTTGTTTATTTCATTTCCCGATTGGGTATCGTGGCTGACAACGATGCTATGGGTTTTCGCGTTAATCAATATGATCAACTTTATTGATGGCGTAGATGGGCTGGCTTCAGGGGTATGTACGCTGTCAGCACTAACGCTATTGACGGTGGCGCTCGTCAAAGGTCAGCCAAGCACCGCTATTCTTGCCATTATTGTAGCCGGAGCATGCTTTGGTTTTTTGGTTCATAATTTTTATCCAGCCAGAATTTTTATGGGTGACGCAGGAGCAACCTTCCTAGGCTTTACGCTTGCTGTAATTGCTGTTGATGGAGCGTTTAAGAAAGCAACATTCATTACCTTGCTAGTTCCATTACTGGCGCTTGGATTGCCTATATTTGACACGGCTTATGTCATGCTGCGCAGGCTTATAAGCGGTAAAGGCTTGCATCATGCGGACAAGCTGCATACGCATCATCTTTTGATGAAATGGGGACTGAGCCAGGTTCAAACGGTTTCGTTTCTATATTTAATTGCTGCGTTATTCGCACTCTTGTCAATCATTCTTTTACTGGTAATAGGCTGAATTAAGCAAGCTCTTGTGGTACAATGACGGGAAAAAGCGTTATTCCACAAAAAGGTGCGAATAAACTTTTTTTACTTATTAATCCGCTTATATGGAGCTGCTAATCGCAATAGGTGTCCTCCCATAGGAGGAAGCACGCAGCCGCAAATGCTTGTGGAGATTGGAGATAGAGAAATGAGCACGACAGACTGGTTGAAGCCGCTGAAGCACATTTTGAACTGTCCGGTACATGCTGTTTCGAAATCTATAGCGGAGTGGAACGATTTAATTAGCAATGCTGATGTGGTGTGGTTAGGCGATCATATAGGATCTTCTCCTATAGAGGGCCAACGCGTAGAAAAAAACGAAAAAACGTGGATTGTCATTTCATCTGCGGAATATGAAGTGGATTTATTAGAAATCGATTGTCCATCGCTTCAGGCAACAGAGAAGGAACTGATAAGCTGGACATTGCAGCTTAACCGACCG
>NZ_JBFTSN010000586.1:0-3239 GCF_056400045.1 Paenibacillus sp. 01L418 | reverse complement strand
AAGTACAGCTGCTTGCTGAGCAAAAAAACGATGAATTATTTCGCAGCCTAACGCTTCAAGCCGTTATATTAATAGGATACATCATTATTATCTTAATTATAGCTTCATTTATTACGAGAAAAGTGGCTAGAGATATTGGCGTGCCGCTCATGAGACTGACGAACCACGCTCGTGAGTTTGCGAATGGTGAATATTCGGAGCCAGAGGATCTCACAAGAGAAGATGAGCTTGGAGAGCTGGCACGAACCTTTAAGAAAATGATGACGCAAATCCAAAGTAAAGAAGAGGAGCTTCTCGCTCAAAACGAAGAGCTTATTGCGCAGCAGGATGAGCTGCAGGCGCAGCAAGAGGAACTGCAGATCGCCGTAGGCGTAATGGAGCAAAATGAGAAATATTTGGAGAAGCGCAACCAGCTTGTACAATCCCTCTCTAATACCCTCGATAAACAAGAGCTGCTGCAAAGCATCATTTCTAATATTGTCGCTATTACCGATTCCGATAAAGGCTTAATTGTGATGATGAATAGAGAGCATGATTGCGCATCCGTAGGGATTTCCAATGCTTCAACCAAACAGTTTATTGAGCAAATGGAAGATGGCATCGTATTACGTGCCTCACAGACCAAACAAGCATACAGTATGATTCGTGAATGTTCACTTGGTGAACAGGGATATCACGATTCTGCTATGAAAGCTACCGATTTAATCTTGCCCATTTTGAATGCATCAGAAGAAATGGTTGCCTGCCTAGTCATTACGAAGGTCAATCGTACGATTACGAAGCAAGAGGAAGAAGAGATCGTTGGCATGATGACACAAGTGTCATTAGCCTTCGATAAACTACATTTGTACGAGCTGTCGGAGAAGCAGCGCTTGATGACTGGAGATATACTGAACACCATTCAAGAAGGCATACAATTGCTTGATCTAGATGGCAGCACGCTTCAAATTAATCACAAAATGGCTGAGATATTCGGATTTTTCAATCATGAAAAAGGGACAATCAATATGCCTTTTGAGCAATTCAAAGGTTTTGTCCAATCCTCTGTTGTTGAATCTGAACCGTTAATTCAATTTATGACTGGGCTTATCTCAAATGGACATTATAATGGCTTGTACAGCATGAACTATGAAATTACAGAACCAGAAAGAAAATTCATTCAAATTTATTGCGAGCCCTTGTACCGCAATGGTCAACAATTCGGGTTATTGCTCGTTCACCGTGACATCACGAAGGAGTACGAGGTTGACCGGATGAAATCTGAGTTTGTAAGTACAGTTAGTCATGAGCTAAGGACGCCGCTTGCAAGTGTGCTTGGATTCGCAGAGCTGCTGCTTCACCGGGAACTGAAGCCGGAGCGCCAGCGGAAATATGTATCGACGATTTATCAAGAAGCAAGAAGATTAACGACGTTAATTAATGACTTTTTAGATTTGCAACGAATGGAATCAGGCAAACAAACGTATGAAATGAAAAGCATATCATTAACGCCATTAATTAAAGAAGCAATCGAAATGCAGCAAATGTCTGCCAGCATCCATCAAATCACGTGGCAAAATGATGCACAAGAAGCAATCGTAATTGCAGATAAAGATAAAATGCTTCAGGTATTCATTAATTTATTGAGCAACGCAATTAAATACTCGCCAAATGGCGGACAAATCACTTTATTTAGCAGCATTAACAAAGATATGATCGTCATTCGTTTAGAAGATCAGGGACTTGGCATACCAAAGGATGCACTGCCTAATCTCTTCAACAAGTTTTATCGTGTCGATAATTCAGATCGAAGAGAAATTGGCGGGACTGGCTTAGGCTTGGCAATCGTAAAAGAGATTGTTACAAGACATGATGGTAAAATAGAAGTTTTTTCCGAGTTCGGACATGGAAGTACCTTTATCGTGACGCTTCCACTGGCTAAGCAGCAAGAACGAATACAAAACGATGAGTTGAAGGAAAATACTTCTTCTGAGACGTCCATTCAAGTGATGCTGATTGAAAACGACCTTAATTTGTCCACTTTACTCCGTGATGAATTGAGGTCTAGTGGATATCATGTTCACCTGTTCACAGAAGGTGGGTTGGCTATGAAAGCAATTGAACAGCTCAAACCTGACATCGTGGTCATCGATCTGATGCTGGAATCAGGAATTACCGGCTGGGATATTATTAGCAAAATCAAGAAATCTGATGTATTGCTAAATACGCCAATCATCATTTCGAGCGCCTTCGAAGAGAAAGAAAAAGCTGCACAATGGGGAATTAATGAATTCCTTGTGAAACCCTATTTACCTGGCAGACTAAGTGCAGCAATCTCTCGTTTGCTGCGATAATAGGGGGAGCCCATTTTCATGAAGACGGAAAAATACAAACAATTAATTCAACAGCGAATTACACAGACGATCGATGATTGGTCCAATCAAACAGCAGTTGAGGAACAAGATATTCATCGGTTTTTCCATAATCTTAAAGGGACAAGCGGTACGATTGGGCTGCATGAGGTTGAAAAGTTTTCGGAATCCAAAGAACAATTGTTTTCTGAAAAAAGCAAAAAAACGTTCATACGCGAGGAGTGGTCAGAGCATTTGCTGCCACTAACGGCCATGTTTCCTCAAGTGCTGCAGCTGCTAGACGGACTCGACAATGCAAATGAAGACCATGCCGATTCCCTTGATGATCATTCAAAGCATCACAATCGTGTACTTGTCATTGATGATGATGTTGAATTTGTAACCTATGTCAAAGAAGTTTTAGAGAAAAATGATTATCCAGTAAGCATTGCTCTGAATGCGGAGCGCGGTTTAAAGCTGTTCTACGAATGGAAGCCTAATCTCATCCTTCTTGATATTGTGTTGCCCGATCGAAGCGGCATGTATGTTCTTAATCAAATCGTTGATAAGGCGAAGCAGCAGCATATTCCGATTATTATGGTCAGCGGGAATGTATCCGTCGAAAATCAAGTTAACGCTTATCGATCCGGTGCGATGGACTTTCTTGCCAAGCCGTTTGATGTTGAGCTGCTTAAGGCTCTCATCGACAATCGATTTGCGATGAAGATGGACTGGGAACGCTCGATCATTATTGATGAGTTAACAGGCGCTTATAATCGCAAGCATTTCAATCAAATGATGCGGCAGCATATCGACAGCTTTAAGCGCTCAAACGATATTTTCTCACTCGTTATGATTGATTTGGATTACTTTAAACTTGTAAATGATACCTATGGTCATCTTCAAGGG
>NZ_JBFTSN010000585.1:0-3257 GCF_056400045.1 Paenibacillus sp. 01L418 | reverse complement strand
CTTCTTAATAGCTATTTGTCTCCGATAAATAATTATAGAGTATAGTCATGAATTGAGGGGCGGGGTTTTAATGAAATTGTCTTTACGTGTTAGGCTAGTCTTGTTGTCTTTGGTTCCACTTATGTTTTATGCATTTACTGGGCTTTATTTGCTCAATGAGCAATGGCGTGTGTTGAATGACATGACAGATCGTATTTATGAAACTTCTAATCAAGTAGACACATTAGTATTAAACGCGGATAGGGATATGTATCAGGCCTATCAAGCTTACTTGAGAGTGGAATCCGGTACTTTGGATCAAGTAAATGCAGACGCTGCTCGAGCGGAGTTAGCCGAAAATATAAAACAAGTTGAAGACAGGGTAGGAGAAGCGCAAGCCATTTTATATGAGAAAGGACTTCAGAACTTAGCAGAAGGGGAAACTGAGCGCAGCATAAACCAAATTTTAATTGAGTTTAAGGCTAATTTTAATTTCTGGTCAGTTGCAGCGGTAAAAGCAGCAGCGGATGGAAAGAACAATTTTCAAAATAAACAGATCGATAATAGCTTCTTAACAAGCCGTACAGGGATTGATGAAATCGGTCAAAATATTAAAATTTATGCACAAACCACGATTACTGATATTACAAATGAGCTTAGAAAAACGCAGCTTACTCTCTTAATCTGCATCATTGCAGTTACATTAGTTATATTAATTGCTATGTACTTTACAGTGCGTCATATAATGAAGACAATCAGGAGTGTTGTATTTAAGACACAGCGAGTAGCAGAAGGGGATTTAACGGTTCTTCCGGATCAGAAATACAGCAAGGATGAGCTTGGCCGTATTTCGCAATCGGTGGATCATATGATTGAAGCTACAAAGCAGCTGATTAGCGGTATTGCTAGCAACGCAGCTGAAGTGACCAATTCAACTGATCAGTTAACGACTGCATCTAAGGAATCTGCAGACGCAGCAGAGCATGTCGCTCAAAATATTCAGGAAGTAGCGAGTGGCTCAGAAGTACAAGCTAGAGGTGCGGAGGAAACATCTAGAGCGATCGAAGAGATGACGATAGGCATTCAACGAATCGCAGAAAACACAGCCTCAATTGCCGATAAATCATCTTCAACCTCTAAGCAGGCTGAACTTGGTCATGAAGCGCTGCTCCGGTTAATTGATCAAATGAGCGAGGTAACCTCAGTAACTGGCAAACTATCGAATACAATTGAAACGCTTGAGCATCGTTCCAAGGAGATAGGTGCAATTGCCGAGAATATAACAAGTTTTTCAAACCAAACGAATATTTTGTCGCTGAACGCATCAATAGAAGCAGCTCGTGCAGGCGAACACGGCAGAGGTTTTGCGGTCGTTGCAGGAGAGATTCGGAAGCTGGCAGCGGGATCCCTTGCATCTGCTGACGGGATACATCAACTCGTGGATATTACCCGAAGTGAAATTGCAGGAGCTTCGGCATATATGTCGCAAACGGTTCTGGAAATGGAGCGAGGCAGCGCGCGGGTAGGCGAGGTTCGTCAGAACTTGGATGTCATTGTTGCTTCTATTACACAGATGAGTGAGCAGATTCATGAAAATTCTGCAATTACTCAGCAAATGTCAGCCAGCTCGGAGCAAGTAAGCGCCTCAATGCAGCAAACGGCTGCTACAGCTGCCGTTAATCTGGAGAAGACAGAAAATGTTGCTGCCGCAACGGAAGAGCAGCTTGCTTTGATGGATAACATTTCTTCAGCAGCTGTTCATTTAGAGGAAATTGTACGCGATTTGGATCTTGCTATTTCTCATTTCAAGGTGAAGTAAGATAATGTAAAAGCTGTTTTTTATGCGGAGTTTAAGCCTTCGCTAAAAGCAGCTTTTTTTGTTCGAAAAAGGTTTTAAAAAGTTGTTTAAATTTGACGTAACTTTTTGAGCATGTCCTACGTCTATCATGTAAGATGAGAATTATGAAAGTTGGTTGAGGAGGGATCGGAAGCGCTAATGGCCATTCCGCAGGAAGAAGAACAGAAGGTAGAAGAGCAGTTAGAAACGACTGAGGAAAGACGCGATCTGCTTAAAGTTATTGATGTAGAGCGAACGTTCCAGGTTGGAGGAACTCCGCTGCCTGTACTGAAGGGCATCAATATGGAGCTTAAGGAGCGTCAATTAGTTATGCTCAGAGGCAGATCAGGCTCTGGCAAGACGACGCTGCTGAATTGCTTGGGCGGGCTTGATACGCCAAGCAAAGGAGAGATTTTGTTTAACGGTTTGAAGTTTCACAGCATGAGCGATGACCAACGCACTTTAGTTAGGCGAAAGCACATGGGCTTTATATTTCAAGCCTTCGCACTTATGCCGCTATTGTCCGCACGTGAGAATGTGGAGCTGTCTCTTCGGATGGCTGGTGTACCACGAGCGGAATGGAAGGATAGAGTTACGCAATGTCTTGAACTAGTTGGTTTGGAGCGCCGAATGAATCATCGACCCTTCGAGCTTTCCGGCGGTGAGCAGCAGCGGGTCGCAATTGCTAAGGCGATCGCCCATAAACCAATGCTGCTGCTTGCTGACGAACCGACGGCAGAGCTTGATACTGGCATGTCAGCTCAAATTATGGCGGTTTTCCAAAATATTATTCGCACTGAACAAGTTTCTATTTGTATGACTACACATGATCCTACGATTTTGGAGGTTGCTGACATTGTCTATGAAATGGTGGACGGAAAATTTATTTAAGCGTTCAATGGTTGTTGTATTAAGTGCTTCATTGGTGCTTTCAAGCGGGTGCTCATTGCTTCCCGCAGAAGATGAAGAAGAGGTTATACCTGAGATTGCCCCTGCACAAATATCCAAGAAACCTGAGTATGAGGTAACGACGACGACATTAGAAACTTCGATACCGCTGATCGGCAAGCTTATCTCTTTGGAAGAAGAGACGATGTTTTTCACATTGGACGGCAAGAATTTGAAGGAGTTGAATGTGAAAGTAGGAACAACTGTAAAAGCCGGTCAAGTGATAGGTCAGCTGGACGTTGATGTACTGGTCAAAAGCTTGCGGCAAGAGCGGCTTTCATTTAGGAAAGTCGAAAATGAGATGAAAGACACGCTTCGCCAGCGTGATGAAATGGATCCGATTGAATTCGAAGGTAAGCTGATTGCTTTTGAAGAACAGAAGCAGAAGCTAGTCGATATGGAAGAGGAAATCGGGAAAGCGACATTAAAAGCTCCATTTGCCGGAACGATTGTATCGCTTAACGTGCAGAAGGGCGATTTGATTAAAGCCTAT
>NZ_JBFTSN010000584.1:0-3260 GCF_056400045.1 Paenibacillus sp. 01L418 | reverse complement strand
CTATTGATCATTATAAAACGTGGGATGACGAGGCAGTAACTTCCGCTTCACTCGGCTTCCGATTTAATAATGAGAAAGTAAAATTGATTGAGACTGCCCTAAAAGAAGTAGCAGGCAAGGACTTAGCGGCTATACGCTCAGGCTTTGTTGATTTTGAAACGGAATATCCGAAAGCGATTAAGAAGCTAAAAGCAGCAGGGATTGATGAATACGTAGCTGAGATTCAGCGCCAGTTGGATGAGTTTTTGGCTAGTAAATAAACTGATATTATATTTTAAATTCATAGCATTGGCATAGGAGTAAAAGTAAGTGATGTGAAACCCCGACCTTAAAAGAGGTCGGGGTTTTTGCATTGTTTTGAGTAACGCCTATGCAGGATGTAGTACTATAGAAATAGGAACCATTCTTTCCTTTTGAGGGGTAAATTTAATGAAGAAAAGTAAGCAAATTAGGGATTTAATATATGTAAGCGGGGAGCATGAAACGAATTATTTTTGCTCCTATGGAATCGAATTTCATGAATTTATGAACTGTGTACATCATAGGCCGGAGAACCTTATACTTCTTAAACATGATTTTCATAACGTACAGACGAATCGGCATTCTAGACTTCATTATGTTTTGAAGCAAGGATTGGATGAATTAATTGAAGAAAACGTGTATCACTATGGAGATTTTTGTTGGGTAGATTTCTCCAAAGAAGAGGAATTAAATGCTTTAAGCAACAATCAAATCGCTGAATTATTGTTTTTTGGCCAAATGGGTGAGCCATTGCATCATATACCAAAGCTGAGGTTTGCTTATTTTGCACATGATGATGGCTGGTTTAACAAGCTTTATGTTACAGATTTATATGATTATGAAGTTCTTTTAGCTAAAGTGATTACTTTTAAGCTTCATAAACTAATCGGTAGGCAGGTTCAAGAAATTCCAAAGGACATATCATCGGTACTTTTAGAATGGACAAGAGATGGATTATTGATTGACTTGTCAAAAATTCAAAAAAGTAAAACTGAATTAAGAATACCGGTAACCTTTATTGGTCATGACATTGATATGGACAGCGTATACGATTTTAGAAAAGAAATTAGGGATTACAAGGTTTGGTTAGTTTATTCAAAAAAGGTATGGAAGCTTATTAAAGAAGGTTAAAACGAACGTTTGCGTTATGGGGAAGTATCATCCCTGTCATTTGAGCGCGATTGTTGATATTTCTAATGGGTTATTCCTATCCACAGGTAGGCTGAAAATCAGACATCGTGGATCTTATTATATTGATTAATGTATGTCATTATATTTCTAGGGGGGATTGGATGTTTACTGAATTCAATTTGACGGATGACAGCCCTGCCTATACCCAAGTAAAAGAATACATGAAAAGATTAATTACTTTAGGTGTATTGCAAGCGAATCAGAAGCTCCCGTCCACGCGCGAACTCAGTTCTATGCTGAATGTCAGTAGAAATACGGTAGTTAGTGCATACGCAGATTTGAAAGACGAAGGTTTTGTGTATGTAGATAAAGGAAAAGGGAGCTTTGTTGCTCAAAAATTCGGTGAGGCAGCAACTGACCCTTCATGGCAGCTTGATTGGAAGCAAAATATTAGTAAACAAACGAAGATTGCTGAAGAAATGGATCTTAGCAAGCACGGGATACGTTCTAGCACAGGAGAAATCAATTTTACAAGTATCGCACCGGATGGGAAACTGTTTGATCTCGATAATGTCAAACGAGCATTTTTAGATCGGATGTCCATAGAGGGTGAAATCATCTTAAACTATGGATATGCACAAGGCTACAAGCCTTTAATGGAATATTTACTTCGATATATGGAGAATAAAGGGGTAAATCTAGAGGGTAAGGATATTCTGATTACGAACGGTTTTACAGAAGGATTAGATCTCATTTTATCGGCTTTAATTAAGAAAAATGGTCGTGTCCTTTGCGAGAATCCTACCCATCATGCGGCAATTAAACTGTTTAAGATGCATGGATTTGATTTTGAGGGTATCGAAATGGAGCAAGACGGAATTAATCTTGTGGAGCTGGAGAGAGCATTGTCAGAAGGATCCTTTGATTTAACCTATCTTGTACCTTCTTATCATAATCCAACGGGTATTGTGATGTCTCCCCATAAACGAATGGAAGTCATCAAGCTGCTCCATAAATATCAAGTCCCGCTTATTGAAGATGGGTTCAACGAGGAGCTAAGGTTTTCAGGAGACCACATTGCCCCTTTAATTGCATGTAATGGAAATGGAAATAGTGTCATCTATCTGGGCAGTTTTTCGAAAATCCTTTTCCCTGGCCTCCGGGTTGGATGGGTCTTGGCTGAGAAAGAGCTCATTTATTATCTGGAAAGTGTAAAGCGTGCGCGAAGCATCCACACCTCCACGTTAGATCAATCCTTACTTTATCAATATCTTCATAATGGCAACTTCGAGAAGTATTTGAAGAAAGCCAAATCTGAATATAAACGAAAATGTGAATTAGTCATTCGGTGCTGTAAAGCGTTTATTCCGTTAAGACGCCTTTCAGGCGACGGAGGGCTTCATGTATTTATTGAATTCGAAGATAACTATGATACCAATGTCTTATTAGAATACTGTCGCCACAAAGGGGTCATATTTACTCCGGGCAACATTTTTTTTACAGATAACAAAGGTCATCATACGATGCGGCTTGGTTTCTCACGAGTAGCAGATGAGGACATCATAAAAGGGATTCAAATTATAGGTGATACGGCTAAACAAATGATGAAGGAGAGACAGCTATGAGAGTTGGAGTGATAATGGGGGGTATTTCATCAGAAAAAGAAGTATCCCTTATGACTGGACGCGAAATGATTGCTAATTTGGATAGAGAAAAGTATGAGTTGTATCCGATTGAAATCAATCGAAAAGATGAACTCATTGAAAAAGTGAAAAATATTGATGTAGCTCTGCTTGCACTTCATGGGAAGTATGGTGAGGATGGAACGATTCAAGGGGCGCTTGAAACACTTGGCGTTCCTTATACGGGGTGCGGTGTTTTATCGAGCAGCTTGAGCATGGATAAAAATATATCTAAAAAGCTTTTTCGTCATGACGGCATCGATACTCCTGACTGGATTCATTTGAATAGTGCAGATGAATTATGTGTTGAAGATGTCGAACGACTGGGTTATCCGGTTATCGTGAAGCCAAATTCAGGCGGTTCGAGTTTAGGAGTCAAAATAATAAAAAACAAAGAAACGTTAGTTGATGAGGTACTAGAAACCT
>NZ_JBFTSN010000583.1:0-3279 GCF_056400045.1 Paenibacillus sp. 01L418 | reverse complement strand
TCACTCAATCTTCATGTAACAACACGAAGTTTTTTGAGTGTCTACTTAAAGGGGATAATACCATACCTTAAATTGAAGCAAGGGGATTTGTAATTATGTGGATTCATTACACTTCAATGATGATTGGTAGAACCATTGGCCGTCTTTTTGTTTTTGCATAAAGCAGCTTACTTGTAGATTCTTTAATACGATGTTTTAATATAGACCACTTACCGTCGTTTCCATTCTCTTGTAAGTCAGCAATGGTTTTCATCACAAGTCGACCTACTTCGCCTAATAAAGCTTCGGATTCTCTAACGTATACGAAACCTCTGCTAATAATATCAGGCCCGGATAGTACGGAGCCTTCTATACGACTAAGTGTGACAACAACAACAAGGATGCCATCCTCGGCAAGATGTTTTCGATCGCGTAATACAATGTTTCCGATGTCGCCTATGCCCAAACCATCGACAAGCGTATTACCGGCGGTAACTTTCCGTGTTTGTTGTACATGATTTCCAGATAGGTCAAGAACATCTCCGATATTCATTATATATATATTATCCTTCTCTAGTCCAACAGACTCAGCAAGTAAGCGATGCTGGTATAACATGCGATATTCTCCGTGGATAGGGATGAAATAGGTTGGTTTCATTAGCGTAAGCATAAGTTTAAGCTCTTCTTGGCTGCCGTGACCTGACACATGCATACCTGTCGCAACACCTGATCCATGAATAACATGAGCCCCAAGCATATACAGATGATCTAACATGCTTGCAACGTTCTTTTCATTCCCTGGAATGGGTGATGACGCGAGGATGACGGTATCACCAGAAGAAATTTCTGTATGTGGATAGGTGGAGCTAGCAAGACGCGAGAGTGCAGCCATCGGTTCACCCTGACTTCCCGTACACAATACCGCGACTTTTTCTCTCGGGAGCTGATTGGCCTCTTTTGCTTCAATGATCATACCTTCGGGAATATGGATATAACCGAGCTCCTGAGCAATCGTTACGACGTTGATCATGCTGCGACCAAGCAGCAGGAGCTTGCGGTTTGTTAGAATAGAAGCATCCACAACTTGCTGCAAGCGATTAATGTTGGAAGCAAAGGTGGACAGAAATATTTTATTTGTTGCTTTCTGAAAAGCATCTGCAATTTTTTCGCCTACCAATCGTTCAGATGGAGTGAAGCCTGGTCGCTCAGCGTTCGTGCTCTCGGATAATAAAGCAAGCACGCCTGCTTCACCAATTTTCGCCATCCTATGAATGTCTGGGAATTGTTTATTGGAAGGGGATAGATCAAATTTGAAGTCTCCCGTATGAACGACCGTACCTTCTGGCGTCTGTAATACGATGCCAACACAGTCTGGTATGCTATGGTTTGTACGGAAAAAAGAAAGCTGAAAGCTTTTTCCTAGCTCAATAAATGAGTCTGTTTTAATTTCATGAAATAAGGTTCCTTTGAGACGATGTTCTTTTAGCTTTCCCTTGATTAAACCAAGTGTAAGACGAGTTCCATATAAGGGAATATTCAGCTGTTTTAATATATAAGGAATTCCGCCGATATGATCTTCATGTCCGTGCGTAATCACTAATGCGCGTACTTTTTCTTGATTCTCAATCAAATAGGAAATGTCAGGGACGATTAGATCTATGCCGGGCAGACTCTCGTCCGGAAATTTAGAGCCACAGTCAATGACAATGATGTCGTCAGCATATTGGATGACATACATATTCTTTCCAATTTCAAAAACACCGCCAAGGGCAAAAATAGATAGTTTATTCAACTCTTTATTATTCATCTCCAACAAACCTCCGCATCATTGGTAAATGGTTAAACGAAAACAGGAAAAAACCCTGCTTTTCAACAGGGTTTTTCCTATTAGGAAGCAGCTTATATTTTAAAATCCTAGCATTCAAATCGTAAAACCTAGACTATGTTCACTCGGAAGTATAGTTTTTCCGTGAGTATTGTTGCTTTGGAAGAAAATATCGCATCATGCTGCGCATTTCACCAAACAGACCGCCGAGCGTATTCTGAAGAACTTTAGCAACGGCTGGATATGGTCTAACTACAGCGTAAATTCTCTTTTAGAAATAAAATTTATCCCTTATTCCTAATTCATTAATGAGAATAGTTGTTAAAGCCTTGTGGTTGTTGATGGTTGTTCATAGTTGAATATGCAGTCATTTGTGTTTGTGATGACTGAGCCACTTGGTTGCAGATGGTTGAGATTTGTTGCAATTGCTGAAGTGCTGTTTGATGGCCTTGCAGAGCGGTTTGTATAATTTGAGCGGCTTGCTGTTCACGTTGTGCTATTTGTTCCAGTGCTTTTGCATTATTGAGTTCTTGGTTTAACAATTGTTGATATTGCCCTGATGCTTGCTGAGTTTGGTTCACCAATTGTTGGATAAGTTGTTCGGCATGAGCTAGTTGTTGCGAAATCTGATTGTTGGACTGAAACTGGTACAAATGAATTCCTCCTGTTGGATATTTTGGATTTTCTGACCTGATTAGAATGACTCAAACTAAGATGGAATATTCAATTTCCTCTAAATTTAATTTTCATATCCATGAGCTGCCGATTCATAGTCAAAAGGCATTAATACCGAAATTGGCGAAATGAACGAAGGACGTACGAGGTCGTTCAGCCCTTTTAGGCGTATTAACGTTTTGTTATTAACGAGAGAACAACCGATACCGGCATTAGTACGGTCGAAGTAGCGGTAGCATTCATCACGATAGAAAAATTTATCAAGAACCAGGCACTACAAAAAAAATTCATCATATATAGTTGATATCCGTTCGGATTTGATGAGGAGGATATCATGCAACCTATGTTACCTATGGAAAAATATTTTGGGCAGTTTGAACTGGTGCATGCTTTTTATGGGGCTATGCCTACAGGTGTCAGCGTTTCTGAAACTGGCCGTATTTTTGTTTGCTTTCCGAAATGGGGAGACGACGTTCAATTTACTGTGGCGGAAATTGTTGAGGGTGAAATGCAGCCTTATCCCAGTTTAAAAATAAATTTGATTAATACTAGCAACATTGTAATGTCTTTCGTCAGTGTCCAAAGTATCGTTGCTGATGGAAGAGGAATACTTTGGGTACTAGATACAGGGGCACCAAATTTTTCTGAACCTATTCAAGGGGGAGCAAAATTAGTTGCTGTTGATTTAAGCACGAATACAATAAGAAGAGTATATACCTTTACAGAAGATGTTGTCTTGCCAACAACTTATCTGAATGATGTCCGTCTGGATTTTCGTGTTGGAAGAGCAGGTTATGCAT
>NZ_JBFTSN010000582.1:0-3295 GCF_056400045.1 Paenibacillus sp. 01L418 | reverse complement strand
CCACAGAACAACTGCTACGCTAACGGGAAACGATAGCACCATGACAATAGGCTACCAGCACCATGGGTAGCCTTTCAGATAACGGGCAAGTTATGCTTAAAATCTTCATGAATCCATCGCTGAAATAATGTGAGTTTTGTTTATTAATCATCCAGTGACAAGGGGGGAATCTACAATTTCAATAAAAATTGATATTGGTAGGAAGATAATTTCTAGTATATTCACAACATTAATTCTTTCGTTAATTCTTGTGGAGTTTCATGGTTATGCCCCGTTTTTCATCTATTTTATGTACTCATTCCTCGGTTGCTTAATAATAGGCGTACCGTGTTCATTAATTACAGACATGATTATCTTAAAAATTAAGGTAATAAAAACAATGCTGAGCATGCTCATGGGGTTAGCCTCACATCTAATATTTGCAGTGATTATTTTGTATTTGTTTTCTCTTACCGAATCAGAAGGCATCCTTTTTCTTTTTAAGTACGCCAGTGTTTTTGTGTACTCAGTTTTTATTGCCGCAACAGGTTTATGGTTGATTGATACGATTTTTAAAAAAATTCAGTTTCCAAGATAAAAAGAGAGATACAACGAGCGTACGATCTAATACAGCTGTTACGCTAACGGAAACGATAGTTGAACAAACAGAATTTTGTTGTGGCAGCTGCTCTTTTTCTTTATTAAGCTAACGGGCAGCATTCCTATTATGTAGAAATAGTGGTTTTGAATGCTGTTGAAAGCGGCACGGTTGGCATCAGGCACGGTATGAAAGTACGTTACTCTAAAAGCTACAGGTTCAGGACAGGACTCTCCACTCCTATCCAAATCCTATAGTGCTCATCATGAGTACGGACCACCCTTCGGGGTGGTTTTTTTTGYTTATWARGTGACCTATCTGACAATGRCTGCGGYATAAGGATMTATCTAGTTGAACCATAATATGAACGGGCAGAATAGCACAACAAGATAAGATTATGTTCTAATTCAATTTTACGCCTTATTATATTAAAATTACAGACTATTCCATTAGCCGTATAGTTGCTACAATCTATATTGTAACTTCCAAAGATGGAAAAAACATTCACAGTATGAACGAAATCTTTGTATGGAGGGAAACGCATGTCACAAGAAGATAAACTCGGACAAATAGTCATTCTGAACGGCAATCCGCGGGCTGGGAAGTCAAGCATTGCCATCGCGATCCAGAATATGTTTGAGGGTGTATGGATGAACGCTGGGGGCAGTCAGTTCAAGAAAATGACCCCCGAACACTACCAGCCAGGGATATCGCTTCGGCCAGGTGGGGAACGCCCTGAACTTGAGCCTCTAATTGTGATCCTGTATCAAGCCATGTATGAAGCCATTGCTGCACACAGCCGTCTGGGACTGAATGTCGTGGTGGATGTCTGGCACCATGATGCTTATTCGATTCCGCGGGGGATTCTTCCGAGCTGTGCCCGGATCCTGAGTGGATTGCCTGTTTTGTTTGTGGGTGTACGATGCCCATTAGAGGTTGTCATGCAGCGGCGGATCGCTACCTGGAATTCCGGTTACGAAGAGGACGGATCTGTGCCAAAGCCAGTGAGATTATGGCAGCAGGCTGTCCATATGCCTGGTAACTATGACCTGGAGGTTGACACCTCGGTGCTCAGTTCTGAAGAGTGTGCCGCCCTGATCCGCCAGCGCCTCCAAGCGTGGCCGGAGTTCCAACGTCTTGAGGTTGAGAGCAGGAACTTTTATTCATTACAATCAAGGGGGAAGCAAATGTTACAGGTAGATGTGCCCGGACAGATTATTATTTTAAACGGGACTCCGCGGTCAGGGAAGTCCAGTATTGCCACTGTGATTCAGAATACGTTCGAGGGTGTGTGGATGAACATGGGAGTCGACCGGTTCATGCAGATGACCCCTGAACGCTACCGGCCAGGGATTGGGCTTCGGCCAGGTGGGGAACGCCCCGACCTTGAGCCACTCATTGTGACCCTTTATCAAGCCATGTATGAGTCTATTGCTGCGCACAGCCGCTTGGGGCTGAATGTGGTAGTTGATGTCGGTCACCACGATGCTTATTCGATCCCGCGAGGGATTCTTCCCAGCTGTGCCCGGACTCTGAGTGGACTGCCGGTTTTGTTTGTTGGTGTGCGATGCCCATTAGAGGTTGTTATGCAGCGGAGGATCGCTACTTGGAATTCCGGCTACGAAGAGGACGGATCTGTGCCAAAGCCGGTGAGATTGTGGCAGCAGGCTGTCCATATGCTTGGTATCTATGATCTGGAGGTTGACACCTCGGTGCTTAGTTCCGAAGAGTGTGCCGCCTTGATCCGCCAGCGCCTCGAAGAAGAGTCGCTGCCCTCAGCTTTCCAGCATCTTGAGGCCATGACGTAGGTGGTGGAGTACACACTCTGAAACGACTCTGAAAGCGCAACATTCGCATTATCTACCTGGTATGACTGGGGTCAGATTACGTATGATATTTAGCCTGAACCCACGTTTCTATTCAATTATCGGGTAACGATAGTTGAAAAACACACATGTATGAGCAGTCACTACATTGGCATGCTCATTTTATTAAGCTAACGGGTACGATAGTGGAGGAACGTGCTTCGCCCTTCGGGGCGTTTTTTTGAAAAAAATCTCATTATTCCTATACAAGGACGTAATAAAAAAAATCACCGCTATTTCCCCCCATTTGAGAAGTGTTTCTATAATTTTTTGGGAATTATTTTTCTCAATTATGTGTTCTGTCATTATTCTTTTGTCCAGAGGTTATAATCCAATTTCAAATGCGATTGCCAGTTCGTTAAGAAGATCGTCAAAACTGCCATATTTATTATTGGTTTTCGGTATCGGTATCTTTTATCAGAGCAGGGGGCCATATCGCCGTCATTAACATGATCCGGTGTAATCGATAGCGCCTTAGGTAGCTCTCTTGTGGTATCAACGGCAAGATGAAGCTTGTAGCCGAACCACTCGACTTTGTTGCGGTAGGTGTCGAACTTCGCACCCCAGTTGGCATTTCCAGTCAGTTCTAATTTGCGTTTCGGTTGCTACTTCTCATAGCTATGAATCGCTGCACTATCGACAGCCATGTGACTCCCATCGATGACTCCTTCTTGCATACAGCGTGTGACAAGATCATTAAATAGGCGCTTAGCAAGTTCTTGATATGTCTTCTCGGCGAAGATGCGGATTAATTTCGCTACCGAAGGAGCTTCCCGATCAAGCCGAAGCCTGCAATGGTAACGGAAGCGAAGATCCACATTCAAACGGCGATGCTGGCCGGTAAATGTATCGA
>NZ_JBFTSN010000581.1:0-3306 GCF_056400045.1 Paenibacillus sp. 01L418 | reverse complement strand
ACACACATTTACGAACATAAAAAGAACATTTTAAACATTTTGGATTAGCAGGAACATTTTATTTTCGAGAAGAGTGTACAACAAAAAAACGACCTCTGCGCGCATCATTTGCGAAGAGGCCTTCTGTTGTTTTAGAGAAAATCTACTGAAGCTTCCACTTTCGATAAACAAAAAGAGATACCGCCATAAACAAGCCGTATACTAAGACGGTAACAAATACGTTTCTTGGGTCCGTCATAAGCGTATCACCGATCGTGGCGAACAGCAGCATCGCTGGAATTTTGCCAATCGATGAGGCGATCGCATAAACGGTAAAGGAAACACGGCTTAGCGCAGAGTACATATTAACTGCAATGGATGGAATGAACGGAATGAGCCGAGCAAACATAATCGTCAGAAAAGCATTCTGCTCAAACATCACCGTTAGTTTTCCGATGCTTGGATAACGGTAGAGAAATTTCTTCCCCCACTCTTGATAGCCATAGCGGATAAACAGAAACATCACAATGGATGCTGCCGCTGAGCCCGTCCAAGTCACTGCCGCGCCTAACACTGGGCCAAGAGCAGCACCAATGAGCCCGCCGATTACGGGATACGGGATGACAGGAAATAGTGCGACGAGCGTTGCCATAATGACGACGAGCGGCACATTATCCGCTTGCTGAAACCACGTCAAAATCACATCACCAAAACGATAAATAAGAAAAGCAATACTGGCATACAAAGCAGCTAAACCTGTTTTTTTGAGCATCGTTGTACCCCTGAATAGTAGATATCTCCAGCTTATCATTATTGAAGATAAATACGAGCAATGCATTGTGTCAAATTTAAGATAGCCAGTGATCAGTCGTTCAGTTCTTGTTTAAAGGTTGGCCGTAAACGATGTGAAAGTGAAGATGTTTAGAGTCTTGATATTTGCCTAAATTAGTGATGACTCTGCAAGCACCATGTTCGGATTCCACTTGAGTGGCTGCTTTTTTTACGACATCCATTAACTCAAGAAACAGGTCATTGTCTGCCGCTTCTAAAGTAAGCAATGAGGAGATATGTTTTTTTGGAATTGCAACAATGTGGACGGGATAAAATGGTTTGGTATGGTGATAAGCAAGTACTCGATCCGTCTCAATCACCTTCTGTACAGATGTTCGGCCGCTTAATACTTCATCACAATAAAAGTCCTCAGACATTCGTGTAATACCACCTTTTCTAATGTTATACTTTTATTTCAAAATGCTTTCTCCTCTAGCCGCTGCTTATTTACCTTCGTCTCACTGTAATAAAGGTAAATAGCCGCTATTCCTGTTGTAGCTACCCCAACACCGAGGAATACACTGCCGACACTCCACCACGAAGCCATCATCGCCCCTATTACCGGTGCAATGAGCATAGAGCTCGTCTGAAAAGCATTCGCTAACGCAAACACAGGACCAACCGTTTCATCCGTCGTCTCTATTTGCAGCACATAGCCAAACGGCACCGCGCTTTGTGCGCTGTAAAAGCCAAGTGCCGCACATAACGGCAGCCACAAAGCGAGCTCCGCTTGGAATATGCCCATTCCGCTAATTCCTACCGCAATAACGAGAAATCCAGTTACGATACCCGCTTTCGTCATATGGGTAAGCGGCCGCTGCTTCCACCCGCTCCATTGTCCTGCCAGTAAAGCGCCGGCAACACTGCCTGCACCAACCGAGCCAATGAGCAGTCCGAATAAATTCTCAGCCATTCCCGATTCCTTCGCCAGCAAAACGAACAAACCATCATACAAAAAGATAAGGAAAAACAAAGAAGCAGCATACATAATGACCGCCTTCAGGAGCGGCCTGCGCATCACATGCTCCCAGGCAACCCTTAATCCGCCGGATGATTTTGCCGCTTGCTCCTTCTGTCCTCTCCAAGACGGGATAAAACTGAGCATCAGAGCTGATAGTGCATACAATATAGCGCTTATGATAAATGGAACCGTTGCTCCGAGCCATGCCATTATTGCTCCGCCGATCATAGGTCCCAATACCTTCGTCAAATTAACCGACATTTGGCTGAGTGAAGAGGCCTGCGCCAGCAAATGCCGGTCAACGATTCGTTTAACAGCGCTTTGCCTAACCGGATCAAATACAGCGCTCATGCTGTGCTTAAGCAATACCAATAGCAGGAGAATAGGAAGTGACGGCGCCCAAGCCATGGCCAGCACGAATACAAATCGCAATAGATCGCATCCGATTAACAAGCTTTTTCCGGAAATATAACTTAGACGCACACTCATCAACGGTCCCACAATGACATAAGGCAAACCGACACAGATCGATAAAGCGGCAACTGCCATAGAGCCGTGATTCCATGCATAAACAATTAATGCGCTAAGCGCTATAAAATCAAGCCAATTCGCAAGGTCGGACAACAGCTGGCCAATAAACAGCTGGCGGAAGCTTTTTGCCCGCAGCGGGCGCCAAATCGGATCATTCGTTTTTGCATTTTCCATCTTGATAACCTCCGGTATGAGTTGATAGAACCAACGATACCGGACAATTATCAGAGCAATATCAGAGCATGAATAAAGATTAAATAGAGATTTAATAGAAATTTACTAGAGAATTATTAGTAGGATTTCAGCTCAGCTTGAAGCTGCTCCTTTACCTGTTTTGCAATATCATCCAGCCCAATCTGTGCCGTTAACCGGCTCCATTCCTTCACAAAGTAATCCCGGTCTGCTCCCCAGCCATGCACCTTGGTTATGATCAGAAGGGTGTGATAGCTGTTTAACAGATTGGCTAAAAAATGCGACTGCTTCAGCAGCGAGAATCCCTGTTCAATAAAGGACAAGCCGGATTTTCTGTTCGAACGATAAAGCGCTATCCCCTTCAAAATACGATAATGCCCCTCCTCGCGTTGATAAGGAAACTGTTTGAGCTTCGCCTCAACAACCTCTGCAGCCGATTCAACTTCTGACCACAGCTCAGCGCGCAGCACAAATTCCAGCTCTAGATTAGCGGTGTAGGGGATGAGCCCTTCCCAGTTATTCCGCTTCACTTCTGCTTTAAGCAAATCCAGCTTTTCCTTGGCAGCCTCGAACTCTCCCCAATCCATCAGCATGCTGATGATCGACATCGTTTCGAGCTCGTTTTGCCATAACTGCGCCAGCACCTGTTGCCTACGAACGATCGCCACATACTCACGGTTGTCCTGCGGGTCAATAAACTGATATAAGTACAGCAAAAGGAAGGCACGATCTGCAAATGAGCCCTCCTCCTCCCGCACAATAAAACGTACATCGCCTTCCATTACGCGAAATAAAAGCTTTAAGGTTGGGTC
>NZ_JBFTSN010000580.1:0-3310 GCF_056400045.1 Paenibacillus sp. 01L418 | reverse complement strand
CAGCGAGGCTTCGGGATAGACGTCCATAATCTTGAGTGTAATCACTTATCTGAGGCATTGTGGCGCCTTCCGTGGTCTCAAGATTTTGATCCGCTTCTCCACCCCAGTTTCCAAGTGAAAAGTCATTTTGGACAAAAGACAAATCAGCTCTAAAATATTTCCCTAATTTCCCTTTGGCTTTCATTTCATTCCACTCCCTTACGGAAGACTTTAGGTGGTTCCCCTAAGTTTCCCAGTCTAAGATGAGCGTAGTATGTACAATTACAGATATTGTTATTCTGCTCTGACCTAAGGTCCTCTTAGGATAGAAGCTCAAAAAAAAACTTCCCTCTATGCTGCCAGAAGGGAAGTTTTCCAATATGTATTCAGCTTCGTTCTCGTTTATACATCCATAAAGCATTATTTCAATTTAGCCGCCTTCGCCATATCTTTACTCTCTAATATGGAAGTCTCATAACCCTCGTTAACGATATGAATCATCGCTATGCCCAGTTCTCTTAACGTAATGACATGCTTCGGAAAAATAGGCCGCAAAACAGGGTACAGCCAAGTTAACAACCCATAAAAGCGATGGACGTTTTTTAATCCCTTTGTCGGATGTATGTAGCCTGGTCGAAACATATAAGCTCCTTTGAAGGGCAGTTTCAAAAGATCATTTTCCGTTTTCCCTTTCACCCGTGCCCACATGCTTTTGCCCTGTTCCGTGTTGTCTGTTCCTCCCGCGGTTACATAACAAAAGGTCATATCCTTGTTTAATTCGGAGAGCAGATTAGCTATATATAAGGTTAAATCATATGTAATTCTGCTGTATTCAGCCTCTTTCATACCTACAGACGATACGCCTAGACAAAAGAAACAGGCATTGTAGCCGCTTAACCTGGATTCAATACTAGATAAATCAAAGAGGTCCGGTAATATAATTTCTTTTAGTTTTGGATGGGTTACGCCACATGGCTTGCGATTTATGACTAATACCTGCTCCACTTCAGAGTGATTAAGGCATTCATGGAGCACCCCCTCTCCCACCATTCCAGTAGAACCAGTAATAATGGCTCTAACTTTCTTTCTCGCCAATGTATCGCTAGTCGGCATGGACATCACAATTCCTCCTCTTGAAAATCAGAGCTGGTTACAGCTTCGACACTCCTATGCTTATATTAAACGATCCATCCGCAATAATCATATCGATATTATGATTTAGGTATCATAATTCTTAAACATTCTTTCATATGAACTCAGCAAAGGCTGCCGTCTCGTTTAGGACGGCAGCCTTTGCTGTGCGAAATTTTATTCTCGTTATTTGTGAACAGCTTGCTTGAAGCTATACTTCGCAAGTACTTCTCCCCAAGGAGCATAACCTTCTTCTTTAAAACCAGCTTTTGAGTAAAGCTTCCTTGCTCGCTCATTTTCCGGTTTATATCCAAGGACAATAACATCCGTTCGGTCACTTGCGTTTTTTATTTCATCAATAACCAGCAGCATTGCTTTAGAAGCATGACCTTGTCCTTGAAATGCTCCATCAATCATAAACCGATAAATCCAGTAGTTCCCATCGTCTGGGTCAAGCCCAAACATTGTAAAACCAATCATTACCTCATCATTGTAAATCGCCCTCGTTACAAATCCTTTTAAAAATTGCACTTCAGCAATCGAATAAATATTAGGTGCGATATATTTTTCTTGCTCTGGTTTTGGTTTAAGCTGTGCACATTGTTCCCAATTACTAATGTCTAATGCCTTTAATGTAATCATTCCTGGATTCCTCCCTGTATTTCAGGAAAAACCATCTATCGGATTTCCCTAAGTGATAGACCTCTCGAACAAATCAATGATTTGAAACAGGTCATTTCTCATAACGCATCACTCCTTCTATAAAGATAGCTACAATACACATCATAAACGACTTATTCGCAGCTTGGGTAATAAAGAATGTCTATAACTGAAGTTTACTGAACTCAAAAATATCATTTATTTATCATGACAGATCTCGAGTCAATCAGTGCATCGTCGGAGAACTTAGGATGATATACAACCCCCAACATAAAAGTAAGGGAATGCAACAAGCAATTAAAATAATGATTACAACGGCTTTGCCTTTTAATTGTTTCTTCATCTATACCCTCCGAATGCTAAATATTCCAATTACAAGATAGACGACTAATCGCGAGCCTTTGTTGCGTTTAGGTATACAGCTGAGTGGAACCATTCATTCTTCTATCATCCTTATCCTGTTGAAAAACATACAAAAAAACGGATGCCACAGCACCCGTTTTTCCGCATTCGTATCGGCTTAACTACCTTTACTCTTTCTGAGTGTTTTCCATATACCATGGATTTAAATGAACAAGAACCTCTTCCACCATCGGATTTTGCGCTTGAATCACTCGTTTGATTTTTCTGCTAATGTCATGGCCTTCTTGTACGCTTAATTCAGCTGGTATGCCTACCCTTACATCAACAATAATGTAATGTCCGTGCTCTCTACCCCGTATTCGGTCAATTCGCTTTACTTCAGGAATCGACTTAACGAGCTCTGAAATTTGTTCCATGCTCACTTCATCAATATTTTTCTCCATTAATACGTCAACAGAGGTTTTTCCCATTTGAATAGCTAGCTTTAGGACAAAATAAGCAACAATGATTCCTGCGAACGGATCTCCATATTTTAGAAAATGAATATTGTAATGTTCACCTAACATGGCTAGAGCAATACCAATAACTGCTGCCAGTGATGCGTATACATCCGCTAAATGGTCATATGCAGTGGCGATTAAGCCGCTGCTATTCGTATTTTTGCCAATTCGCATAGTGTAAACATAAAGCCACTGTTTCCATACGAGTGAAATGGCTGCTGCAATGAGGACAAGCAGTGTTGCTTTATGTGGCGGTTCCATCATTGCCATTACGGAGTGATAGCCCATATAGAGCGCAGCAAGGACAAGTACAACCGCTACAATCCCTGCTCCGATAACCTCAGCTTTTCCGTGTCCATACGGATGATCCTCATCCGGCGGTCGCTTTGATATCATCATTGAGACTAATGCTGCTGCAGTTGCAAATACATCTCCTGCGTTATGAACGCCATCTGCAATAAGCACTTGGCTGCCAAACAGCAAACCAACAGTAAGTTTCATGACGGTCAATACAATGTTGCTAATTAAGCTGTTCCAAATCGCGAAAGTTGATTGCTTGTTCGTTGCATCCATTTGAGTAGTCAATCCTTGAGCACTTCCTATCTTCTATAGCCTTAAAGGTACCGTGTCATTATACAAAACGAAATTCATGTGGGTCTAGAGAAACAGTCTTGCCC
>NZ_JBFTSN010000579.1:0-3349 GCF_056400045.1 Paenibacillus sp. 01L418 | reverse complement strand
GCTAAGCCAATCCTTTTGTAGTGAACATTAAGCTAATGGCAGTGTCAGAATAAATTCAGTTCCTACCCCTAATTGACTATCCACTCTAATCGTACCATTATGATTGCGAACAATTCTGTAGCTTACCGATAAGCCTAACCCTGTACCCGACTGCTTCGTCGTAAAGAAGGGGTCAAACAATCTGCTCATCGTTGCTTTGTCCATGCCTTTTCCATTATCCTTAATAATAATTTCGGCAAATTGTCCATTTCCACGCGTAATAATATCAATAAGGCCCCTTCGCTCGCTCTGAACTTCTTCAATCGCATCGAGTGAATTTTTAATAATGTTCAAAATAACCTGCTTCACTTGTTTAACATCAATCGAGACGAGATGCTCTGAGCAATAACACTCCGCTTTAATTTCGCAATTCCGCATCAAAGCTTCACTTTCGGTCAGAAGCACAACCTCTTTTATTAAATGATCGATAGACACCAATTGTTTCATTGGTGCTGATGGCTTGGACGAATTTAGAAATTCATAAATGATATCATTTGCCCGGTCGATTTCCGTTAAAATAATACGAGCGTACTCTTCTTTGCCCACTTCCAGTAAATATGGCCGCAATAGCTGAATAAAGCCGCGAATGCTTGTCAACGGATTACGAATTTCATGTGCAATTGCAGCAGCAATTTTCCCGAGCATGGCAAGCTTGTCGTTTTGCAATGCCGTCTGCTCAATTTGCTTATATTCAGAAACATCCTTCACGCTAATTAAAAAATCACCGTCTAACTGATCACCGTATGTAACCGTTACCAATAGATGTTTACCATCTTTGTGTTGGAACTCATAATACTTGCTATGCATGAGAAACATTTCTTTGTAGAGTCTAAGAACTGTTCGCTTCGTGCTGCTAGTAAGCCGCCGATGTCTTAATATTTCCTTTATCGTACAACCAATTAATGTTTTCCGAGGGATGTCGAGCAGCTTGGCCATTTGTACATTAATAAACGATAAGATTCCATCACTATCAAACAAAGCAATTCCGCTGTCCATGTGCTGCAAAACATTTTCATACTTATTTTTGACTCGTTCAAAGGAGCGGTTGGACCTGAAAAGCATCTCTCGCATTTCAGTGAATTTTTGCTCCGTTGATCTCTCTGGCTGCAAACGAAATCGGCAAGCAACCATAATCTCCATTAAAAAAACAAAGGAACGATTATATAATCGCACAGCCTCCTCCGAGTCAACATTTGCAGCCAAAGACTGTATGCATTCCTCATGTACGGCAATAATTTCTTCAGGGTTTATTCCGTAAAGCTCCTTGCCAAGCTCGTTAGCATGGAATAATGATACTTCCTTACCACTCCGAATATACTCGGCAAGCKCCGGGAAATAGCGCTTTCGAATGGCCAACATCTTGTACTCCTCCCCGGCAGCATCTATAAATAACGGTTACAGTTACTACTAATCATAGGGCGAGTTTACAATCCCTGTCAATCGGAAATCCTGTCGAATTATGCACCGTAAATAGGCAAAAAGTCTGCCCGAAAGTCATCTAGGACTTTAGCCTACTGCATTCATTTCCTGCTATTTGTTCATTTTTATATCGGAAGTCTAATCATTATTGTTGCTCCCCCGACCTTTATACCATCTATCCCAATCATGCTTCCATTCCTTATTTTTTTTATCATCATATCGATTTTTCCAATTATCATTTTCTTGCTTGCCTTGATGACTGTTTACGTTATTATTGCGATTATTGTTGCTATCATTGCGATCTCGATTTCGATCATTGTCATCATCATTATTATTTCGATCATGATTATGATTGTTATTATTTTTGTCGTCATCGTTATGATCGTTTTTACCGCCGCTCGGCATTGTAGGCTGAACTGGCTTCGTTGGTTTCCCTGGCGTAATTACCGGCTTGTTGCCCCATGTCCCGTTTTTATTGGGCTTATTAGTTGCGTTGCCTTTATTTACTCCGCTAACGACAGGCTTATTTGGTTTTTCCACTTTTACAGGCTTGTTTGCAGTTGGAGTCGTAGTCGGTTTAATCGGTTTCGGTTTCGTCTTTGTTTCTTCCTTTTGCTGCTTAACCTTATCCTCTTTCTCCAGTGCTACCAACTTCTTGAGCTTTTCTTTGCTCGTATCTCCCGCATTGCTTACAATCGTCTTCACTCCGCCGATAGACGCTGTTGCCTGATCGATGGATTGCTTTTTCAATTGCTCCAATTCGATACTGTAGCCTTCATCCTTTGCCATTAAATATACGGCCATCTTGCCTGAAGAAATACCATTTATAGCTGCTTCCTCACGCACCTCATTAGGCAGCGACAACGTTGTAATTGTAGCAGTTGCTGCTTCTGCTTCAAGCTGAGCGAGCAGCATTTTCAGTTTCTCGTCGACTTTTCCCGTCAAAATATTCTCAAAATCGCCTTTACTCGCAAAATTGTCGTCTAATAAAACACTCGTAATAAAAATATCTTTGTTTGGCGTATCCAGATAATGTGAGCCTTTAGCCCTCTCCAAAATAGAAGCTGCAACCTCTTCCACATGAAYACCTGCGTATTTGAGCCCTTTAATAATGACTTCTCCATCTTCATTAAGTGCGCGAAGCTCACGTACTTTCTCGTTTTCATCGACGCCCAGCTCTATGCTTGGATTAATATCCATGCTCACGTAAGCAACTACGGATTGTGAGTCTCTTTGCATGAAAAATAAAAGTGGAACAAACAGAATCAAAATAAGGGTGGCAGCACTCCCATACCAATAAATCGGCCTCTGGATGACGCGCTTCTTAAACTCTTCTTCGAATGTCACTTCTTCTCCGATTTGTGTAGTTCCCTGAATAGGGGCCTGCAAAAATTGACCGTCTGCCGTCATCACAACTGCATACTGCTTATGAATGCTCATAACGACTCCACGTTTCATTTGCTTGCCTCCTTATTCTCGACGATGCGCTCATCGGATATATGTAAATAATCATGCATGTAAGGGTATGTCCCAGAAATGATTAGTGCGATAGCAATAATATATTTTCGATTTCTTTCCACCGTTTTGCGGGAAACGCCGCACATTTCGGTCAGCTCTTTTACAGCCAACTTATTTGTTTGCCTTAAAGAATCTAATAAATCCGTTTCACTTACGAGCGTTTGCGCGATACCAATCAACAGCTTTCTTGAATCGGTATGCTTGGGAGAATTGTCTACCAATTCTGCAAAGGAAATGCCAAATCGCAAAAGCTCTTGATTAAGCTCAGTGATCTCAAGCCTTCTCTCGTCCTCTGTGCGCTTCATTTCAAATGCAGTCATCGCTTGTCTTGTCTCGACTGAATTATATTGAGGCTGCTCCTCATCCTCTGAGT
>NZ_JBFTSN010000578.1:0-3370 GCF_056400045.1 Paenibacillus sp. 01L418 | reverse complement strand
GTACAAGGCGCTGTATTCGGCCTCGAAGTGAAAGAGCTTCGTAACGGAAGCACATTGTTTACGTTCAACGTGACTGACTTCTCCGATTCTATCGCGATGAAGATGTTTGCGAAGACGAAGGACGATGTAAAAATATTGAACCAGCTTGCCAATGGCAAGTGGGTCAAAGCTCGCGGCCGCATAGAATATGATCGCTTCATGCAAGAACCGGAGCTTGTGATGATGCCGAATGATTTGCATGAGGTCAGAACACCTGCTGAGCGTATGGATAAAGCGGAGGAAAAGCGCGTCGAATTTCATCTCCATACAACCATGAGCGCTATGGATGCGGTAACTCCGGTAGATGTCTATGTAAAGACGGCTGCCAAATGGGGACATAAGGCGATTGCAGTAACGGACCATAGCAATGTTCAATGTTATCCGGATGCGAATAAGTCAGCCAAAAAACACGGCATAAAAGTGCTTTTTGGTGTTGAAGCGAACATCGTGAACGACGCAGTGCCAATGGTGCTGGAATCAAGACCTGAACCGCTTGCGACAGCAACTTATATTGTTTTCGATATAGAGACAACGGGCCTTTCCGTTATTAATAACAAAATTATTGAGCTTGCCGGCGTTAAAATGCGTGATGGCAAAGAGATTGATCGTTTCTCTACCCTTATTGATCCGCATGAAAAAATTCCTTACCACATTACGCAGTTGACTAACATCAATGATGATATGGTAAAAGGGCAGYCGGATATTGAGCCTAAGCTTAGAGAATTTATTGAATTCATTGGTGATGATGTTCTTGTCGCCCACAATGCAAGATTTGATATTGGCTTTATTCAAGCCAACTGCAAAGCTTTTGGCATGCCGGAAGTAAAAAATCCAGTGCTCGATACGCTGGAGCTTGCTCGATTTATTTTTCCAACGCTCAAAAATCATCGTTTGAATACATTAGCAGATAAATATAAGGTTAGTCTCGACAACCATCACCGCGCTGTAGACGATTCCCTTGCTCTTGGCGGCGTTTTGTATGGCTTGATTGCAGATGCAGCTGAGCGAAATATTACGAATCTACATCAGTTAAATGACTATGTGGGCATTGATTTATCTAATTCTCGGCCTTTCCACAGCAATATTTATGCACTTAATGCTGTTGGGAAGAAAAATTTATTCAAGCTTATTTCCATCTCGCATACAGAGCATTTCAAACGGGTAGCAACAATTCCAAAAACGAAGCTTGTTGCACACCGTGAAGGCTTGCTCGTTATTTCTGGTTGCGAGAAAGGTGAATTTTTCGAAACGGTTCTAAATAAATCGTACGAAGAAGCGCTGGAGGTTGCACGTTTCTATGATGTCCTTGAAATCCAGCCGATTGATTTCTACATGCACTTAGTTGAGAAGGGGCTAGTAGGCAGCCRTGCGGAAATTGAGCAGGCGCATCGCCGGATTTGCCAAATCGGGGATGAGCTGGGCAAGCCGGTTATTGCTACAGGAAACGTTCATTACTTGAATCCGCGCGACAAAATGTATCGTGACATAACGATTCATGGGATCACTGGTTTTAGCCCGCTTAAGAGTATACGCAAACCAGATGCTCACTTCCGTACAACGGAAGAAATGCTGGAGGAATTTGCATTTTTAGGGGAAGCAAGAGCTCGTGAGGTCGTCATTACGAATACAGTAGAGCTTGCTGATCGGTTTGAGCCGTATGATATGTTCCCTACGGGACTATTTGCTCCAATTATTGAGGGTGCCGACGAGGAAATTCGCAACACCTGTTATGACACAGCAAAGTCGATGTATGGGGAAGATCTTCCTCAGGTCGTTATCGACAGGCTGGAGAAAGAACTTATTCCTATTATCAAATTTAAGTTTTCTGCCAACTACTTGATCTCGGAGAAGCTTGTTAAGAAATCGAACGCAGATGGATATTTGGTCGGCTCACGGGGATCGGTTGGTTCCTCAGTCGTTGCCACATTCCTGGGTATTTCAGAGGTTAATCCGCTGCCTGCCCATTACTTGTGCAAAAACTCGGATTGCAAGCATAGCGAATGGTTTTTGGACGGAAGCATTCCGAGCGGCTTCGATTTGCCGGACAAATTATGTCCGAACTGCGAGAAGCCGATGAAGGGTGAAGGACAGGATATTCCGTTCGAAACCTTCCTGGGCTTCAAAGGCGATAAAGTTCCCGATATCGATTTGAACTTCTCCGGAGACTATCAACCGATAGCTCATAACTATACAAAAATATTGTTTAGCGAGAAGTGTGTGTTCCGTGCAGGAACGATTGGTACGGTTGCAGAGAAAACGGCCTATGGTTTCACTAAGAAGTATGAGGAAGAGCATGGCAAGAAATGGCGCGGTGCTGAACTTGCCAGACTTGCTAGTGGCTGTACGGGCGTAAAACGAAGCACGGGACAGCATCCAGGCGGCATCGTCGTTGTTCCCGATTATATCGATGTTGAAGATATAACGCCTGTTCAATTTCCAGCAGACGATGTGAATGCGGAATGGAAGACAACTCATTTTGACTATCACGCGTTTGATGAAAACTTGCTTAAGCTCGATATTCTGGGGCACGATGATCCAACAATGATGCGGATGCTGCAGGATTTGACCGGCGTTGATCCAACGTCAATACCGATGAATGATCCTAAAGTCATGAGTATGTTCAACTCCACCAAAGCACTTAACGTGCCTGGCGAGCAAATTCGCTCTTCGGTAGCTACTTACGGAGTGCCGGAAATGGGAACGAAGTTCGTTCGTCAAATGCTTCAAGAGACGCAGCCTTCTTCGTTTGCCGATTTGCTGCAAATTTCCGGATTGTCTCATGGCACGGGAGTTTGGCTAGGAAATGCACAAGAGCTGATCAAGAACGGCACTTGCAACATCAAGACGGTAATTGGTTGCCGGGATGATATCATGTTGTTCTTGATTTATAAAGCTGGAATGGATGCTGGACTCGCGTTTAAAATTACGGAAAGTGTACGTAAAGGTAAAGGCTTGACGCCAGAGTGGATCGAAGAGATGAAGCGATGTAAGGTGCCGCAGTGGTACATTGATTCTTGCCTGCGCATCGAGTATATGTTCCCGAAAGCACATGCCGCGGCCTACGTCATATCGGCAGTTCGCACCGCCTATTTCAAGCTTTATCATCCAATAGAGTATTACGCTACTTACTTTACAGTAAGAGCGGACGATTTTGATTTGGAGCTGCTTTGCCAAGGATATGATGCGATTTTGCGTAAGCTGATCGAGATCGAAGCCAAAGGGTTTAATGCCCTCCCTAAAGAGAAAAACATGGTGTCGCAGCTGGAAATGTCACTTGAGATGACAGCGCGCGGCTTCTCCTTTAAGCCGATCGATCTATATCGTTCTGACG
>NZ_JBFTSN010000577.1:0-3378 GCF_056400045.1 Paenibacillus sp. 01L418 | reverse complement strand
CCTCTTATATACAGAATATTTCCTCCATCATATGCAAGTACAAAAATAAGCTATAGTTACCCGTTAGTTGAGAAAAGGCAACTGATCGCCCGACTACCTTTCCATCTGATATTCAAGCTATAAAACATGGTCGGGTGACACAAATCTATTTAAGCTAAACTAAAAATAAAATGTATGAACAACCTTAAATTCAAGATTGGAATATTAGATGCTATGCCAATAGAAAGTATAATGTGAATGCTGATGAAAGCCTAAGGACTTATAAAAAGAATTATCAGAAATAACGTATGCTTTCTTAGCACCTAAGGAACAGCTTCTTTTTAAGGCTTCTAAAACCACCGCTTTACCAAGTCCTTTATGCCGGTACTCTGGAATCGTACATACAGGTTCAACATAAGCATAATCAGTTTTCTGACTATACCATAAGCCGCAGTATGCAATATATTCCCCGTCTTCATTTTCTGCAACAATATGTAGAAATGAATTCAAATTCGTTGCTGACAGCATTTTTTTTTGCTTATGAATAGTTATTTCATCAACAGGCACATGTCCTTCATGGTCAAATGCCTTCCATAGTAATTTCTGATGCTTATATAGATCATTTTTTATATTGAGATTTTTCACTGTTATGCCTTTAGGAGTTATGTAATCAAGGCTAACATTCTCAAGTTCAAGTTCAAGTACATTTTCAGATTGATCATTCTTCACAAATTTCCTTCTACGTAATAAGTCTAGAGTATGAGTATCCGTATCATTCGCCGCAATCCCAAGGCCATCTTCATTACTAAAAGTAGCAATGGCATATTCTAATATTTCTTTTTCTAATTCTACAAACCCTTGCTTTGTTGCAACGAAGGCCTCGCCGAAATAATGGTCATAGATTGCTATACCTACTAACTCATCATTACAATACCACAAGCCAATCTTATCCATTAAGTCACTATTAAAGTCAGGATGAAAAAACATCCATTCCCACCTTGCCCAATTCCAATTTATATGTTTACGGTCATCCTTTGATAATTCAATCAGAAATTCACAAACTTTATCATAATAAGAATTATCGAAATTTCTAAAAACAATTTTCATTTCAATCCCCCATTAAATATTTTTATGTCACAAAAAAATGCTAGTGTATTTCAAAAACTTTAAATAGATTTACTTCTGTATGACACGCAACTTCAACTTACCACATAAAAGTACTATTACTTAAGGTAAATGACAAGTATAACTAACCTGCCCGTTATCTTAATGAAGAGCTACTACATGGCAGCCCTTTCGATGTTCAACTATCGTTTCCAATTAGTTTAAAATTGGAGCTACTATATAATAGTCACTCATAGGATCTTCCGGCAGAGAGGATAATTGCGAAAGTACTCCAATCTGGTTCAAGACTAGCCCCTGTATCCTCAAGCCAAGCCTTCATCCCCTCTAAAAATGATTCCAAATTCGGGTTTTCCCACTCATTTTTATTAGTATCCAAATCACTCTTTAAGGAAGCTACAAAGTGAAGAATATCCTCTTTTGTTTTTACCTCATAAAGCTCATTGTTCTGTATCACCTCAGGAAAGATACTTAGCTAAACTATTTTGTTATTTAATTTTAGCACATATTGGAACTATACTGCCCGTTAGCGCAACGAAGCTGCCAATCCAGATTGAGGTCGAAGTCATTGCAGTTAAACGGACATTTTATGAGCCAACACAATGGCATTAACCGCTGATACAGTATCCTTGGCTACCAGCTGTTCTTCCAGCTTAAAATGAAGTTGTAAGGTAGAGACTGGTGGATTTTTAGTAGAAATCATGAGCCCAACCTCATGAGATGAAAGCACTTTCGCTTGAATGATTTGCAGCCAGGGGATAAGATCCGGTAATGATTTATTCTCCGAAGGGCCGGTTTCCATGCCATCCACCCCAATTGGTGAATGCCCATCGAAATATTCAATCCTGAGCACAGCATAAGAGCGGGTACTGTTCCTCTTCAAGGCCATAGCCGCSTCCATCCGTTGGCGGGAGGTTTTTTTAGAACCGAAAATCACATTCCACAAAACGATTAACATTGAGGGGATGAGGAAGCCGAGCACCGCCAACCATCCACTGGAGGTCTTGACATAGACGGTAAGAAAGAGGGCTGCGGACARAATCGCAAGCAACCATATGTAGAGCTCCTGCCGCCATTTGGCCTGGCGCTTCCCAGATGTTGGAGGAGTGGACTGTGCTGGCTGAATTTCCGGAGCTTSYTCCGGCTGAGCTGCCGTACGTTCTCTCCATGGCAAATGCTCACCATTCAGCATATAGAAGTTATCGGCTGCTCCCTGCCAGACCTTCACCTGCGAGGGATGCGGCGACTGCCAGAGCGTAACGTATTCTTGAATGTCTTTCAGATAGAGGGCGGGATCGCCCGTRAACGAGAAATATTGTGAAAGCTCCAGATGAATAACGGCAGCAGAATGCCGCTGTACATGGGTCGACAAGGTTTCCAGCCACTCATGCACAGGTGCGGCAAGAGAAGGGAAATGGGCCAGCGTGCCGGGTAAGCTCAGGCGCAGCTGCTCTGCAGCATCCGCCCATGGAATCTGCCATTGGAATGCCTYGGAAAAGCATTCCCACTCAGGGAGATCCTCCACATCCGGTTGGTCCATATGGGGTTGAATCCTGCTCCATGCTTGCATAAGCTGCCCGCTATAGCGCTGGAACTGCTCCTGGCTGACCAGACAAAACCATACTGGAGCGAGAAAATTATTCGTCTCGAAAKCTGTATTCTCATAATCGACCGAATCTGTATCGGCGTTTGTAACGWWCAGGAATGTCCGGTTTCCCATAAAAGATCCTTTCCTCCTACCTTTGTTTCACATCCAATAATGGAACCAAAAAGCGATTCTATAAGTTCGTCATTTTATGATGAAAATAAAGTGAGAAGGGCGCCCGCAATTAGAGTGCCCTTCTCTCGTTTGCAATGCAACTGCACCTATTGATCCGTTTGGATTGAGCGGAGTCAGGCTCAGGCAACCGCCGCCCGTACTCGATTTTGGTGACA
Organism: Paenibacillus sp. 01L418; assembly: GCF_056400045.1. Classification (NCBI taxonomy): domain Bacteria; kingdom Bacillati; phylum Bacillota; class Bacilli; order Caryophanales; family Paenibacillaceae; genus Paenibacillus; species Paenibacillus sp. 01L418. The sequence continues at coordinate 342 of NZ_JBFTSN010000577.1, read as the reverse complement.
CTTCGCGGCGACAGCTTCATCCGAGGCGGTATTTTGAATTACAAAATTGGCAGTCTTCGTAATTTTAATCACTGAACCCTTTTCCAACAATTTTTTTTATCCAAATCAACATATACCGTGATACTTTCAGTTGAAACACTCAGTATGATTTAATGTAACGGAGTATACTTCTTTTCCGTAATAGCTACCAATTAAATTAGCAAATTATTATTAACAGTCACTTTCCTTACAACTGAATCTTTCGGACTCACAGGWATTTGGTCTTGTTTTTCATCATTAAGACTGTTGAAAGCAGTCATCTCAATTGGTAACTCACTTCTTTCAGATTGAAATAGATTACGT
>NZ_JBFTSN010000576.1:0-3401 GCF_056400045.1 Paenibacillus sp. 01L418 | reverse complement strand
TATTATTATCGCTATCCTAACAGGGATTTTGTTCTATACCTCTAAAAAATGGGTTCATTACGAGTCGAAAGGTGGCCATTAAACATGACATTCAAAAAGCTGAAGTGGCCGATCTACCACATATTTGTCGCAGCGCTCGCGTTAGTCATGGTTTACCCGGTGTTATGGCTGTTAATGAGTTCATTTAAGCAAAGCAATCTCATCTTCGCAACGGCTGATTCACTTATACCACAGCCTTGGATTTGGGAAAATTATAAAATAGGCTGGGTAGGCATAGCAGGTCAGTCATTCGGCAATTTTATTATGAATTCTCTAGAAATCGTTGTTATTTCTACCATCGGAGCTGTATTATCATCTGCATTTATTGCTTTTGGATTTGCAAGACTTAATTTTGTGGGGAAAACGTTTTGGTTTGGAATCATGATGGTTACGCTCATGCTTCCCCATGATGTTGTACTCGTTCCGCAATATATTTTGTTTGCGAAGCTCCATTGGTTAAACTCAATTAAACCTATTGTTATCCCGCAATATTTCGGCATTCCGTTTTTTATCTTTTTACTCATTCAGTTCATCCGGACCATTCCGAATGAGCTTGACGAAGCAGCAACGATCGATGGCTGCGGGAAGTTCCGCTTGTTTTTCCGAATTATTTTGCCGCTCGTCGTTCCAGCTCTGGCTACCGCTTCAATTTTCTCGTTTTACTGGCGCTGGGAAGACTTGCTCGGACCGGTTTTATACTTGAATCGTCCAAGTTTGTATCCTGTGTCGATGGGTCTGAAAATGTTTCTGGACAGCGATACCGTCTCCAACTGGGGCGCAATGTTCGCGATGTCTATCGTCAGCCTCATTCCGGTGCTCGCCATTTTCTTCGCATTCCAGAAGTATATTGTTGAAGGTATCAGCACCAGCGGTTTGAAATAGACATTCAAAATGAAATAGGGGAGAGGAAGATGGAAATGCCACAGCTTCAATTTGACGAAAATCATATTAAGGACGTTATAGATCGTGTTGTAGATCGCACATTCAGAATGGATTTTAGCTGGGATTGGCCAGGCGGCGTTGCTTTCTATGGGGTCGCGGAAGCGTACGAGGCAACAGGTAATGAACGTTATATTCAGCTTTTGCAGGAATGGATTGATGAGAAGCTGGAAGACGGCTTGCCGAAGCTATCAGTCAACGGAGTATCCATAGGTCATGCTTTAATTTCATTGTACAAAGCAACTGACGAGCAAAAATATTTAGATGTCGCCATTCAAATGGCCGAATACTTAAAAAATGATGCGGTTCGATTCGCAGATGGCATTTTCCAGCATACGGTCAATTCAGAAACGTATAATTTTCCTGAGCAAGCGTGGGTGGATACGATGATGATGGCGGGTTATTTCCTCGTGCGTATGGGACATTTGCTCGGACGAAACGACTATTTGGAAGATGGCCTGAAGCAGTATCACGGTCATGAGCATTTTTTACAAGATCCCGTTTCGAACCTTTACTATCATGGCTGGGATAATATCGCACAAAATCATATGTCCTCGATCTTCTGGGCACGCGGAAACTCTTGGGCTGCTCTAACAATGGCAAAGGCATTGCCGCATATCGCCGTTCAGCATCCTTCATTTATGATAATTGAAGGCTCGATGCGAGACCAGCTTAGTACATTAGTGCGTATGCAATCCGAAAATGGGCTATGGCACACGGTTTTAAACGATGATAGCTCCTATCATGAAACGTCGGGTTCAGCAGGAATTGCGACTGGATTATTCGCTTTTGGTTCCTTATACAACAAATACATTCAGCGTTCGATCGAAGGTATTTTGAGCCAAATTACAGAGGACGGCGCAGTGCTGAATGTGTCAGCAGGCACAGCAGTTATGAATGATTTGCAGGGCTATCGTGAAGTGGCTCACAAACGTGTACAAGGCTGGGGACAAGGACTTGTGCTTGCGTTTTTGGCGGAGCTGTTGAATTCCAAGAAACGTGTATTTTAATGAAAAGCTGCTTGTTTCAAGTTTAATAACTATGTTAAAGTAGCATTAATAGATAGGTAATCAGGAAGGCATCCTGATGCGGTTTGTAACTTACAAACGGCGTCGGGATGCCTTTTTTTTGTTCGTATTTTATGCTGGAGGGATCGATATGGAAGGTACGGGAATGATATTTTCGCCTTATGCAATGGGATCTGTGGTGGGGGATCGATACCGAATTGTCGGCATTCTTGGGCGAGGCGGCATGGGAGTCGTGTACGCCGCTGATGATTTGAAGCTCGCAAATAAACGAAGAGCTATGAAAGTAATTGCACCGCTGCCAGGCGGTCGGAAATATGCAGAAGAAGCACAAATGATGATGAGGCTGGAGCATCCGCAGCTTCCATTAATGGTCGACTACTTCCCTCCACATGAGCTGCAATTCGAAGCTATGGTTATGGAATATATTGAAGGCTGCACGATTGCAGATTTATTTCGTTCAAACGGAGCACTGCTAACCTTTACAAACATAATCGATATCGGATTACAGTTATGCTCTGCAATTCGTTACTTGCATGAACATACGCCTCCAATTATTCATCGTGATTTGAAGCCCTCAAACGTAATGATTGACAAAAAAGGTAATGTGAAACTAATTGATTTTGGTATTTCACGCCAATATATTAACGGCAAGGACAAAGATACCGTTCAGCTTGGAACGTACGGCTTCGCAGCGCCGGAGCAAGCAGGAGCAAGGCAAAGCGATGAGCGTACAGACATTTATGGACTCGGTGCGCTGCTGTATTTTATGGCTAGTGAGGGAAGTATTTATCATCAGAAAGCGAACTGGACAGCGGAGTCTGCTTTATTTACATCTTTGCAGCCAGACGTTCCGAAAGCCTTTAAGCTTGTGCTAAAACGTTTGCTTCAACCCAATCCTCAATATCGATATGCAACTATTGCTGAAGCGGAGAAAGCGCTAGAGGTTTTTGTAGAGCCTGATAGCGACAATAAGGTGTTCTGGAATCAACTAAAAAGCAAACCCCGTACACAATTAAATCAGAAGCTGATCGGCTTATTATCTTTATCCTCAGGTGCAGGATCTACCTTTTTGACGCATGCGCTTGCAGTCCTGCTTGGGAGGCAAGGCGCTTCTATAGCAGCAGTCGAATACGACGATACTAGGCCTGAATGGCATGCATGGTTATCAGGGCATAAAAGCATCAGTAATTATGAACATTCTGATCAGCAAACACAGGATAAACGCTATATCCACTATAAACATAATGATTTAGCAGTAAATTGGTTTTCATTTCATTCTGAAGTAAGCTCCGCCGATGCTAAATATGATGCTATGGCTTTTGCACAAATGCTTCGAACTTCATCAACTATGTACCAGCTATTCGATTTCTCTGGCAGATGGAACGAGTCTAATGC
>NZ_JBFTSN010000575.1:0-3424 GCF_056400045.1 Paenibacillus sp. 01L418 | reverse complement strand
CCCATAGCACACCTGCTAAGCCGGAGAGACCGCCCATAATGGAATATACGAGCCATAAAATTTTGTCTACCTTAATGCCGCTTATTACTGCCGAATCTGGATTGCTTCCAACAGCATAGATTTGTCTGCCCGTTCGGGTATGATTAACAAAATAATAAGCGACGAAATAAATGAGGATTGCAATAAAGATCAGATTATTGATTCCGAGCGTTGTTCCCGTTGCCATCGCTTTGAAACTTGTAGGCATTTGATGTGCACTAACCCATTTGCCCCCACTAGTTAGATAAGTAAACCCGCGGAACACGTTCATCATCCCGAGTGTGGCTATGATGGGCAGGATACCGATTTTGGAAACCAGGAAACCAATGATCACACCGCTGACAAGTCCCGTTAAAGTGCCGATCAGAAGGGCGACGACAGCTGGTATTTCCGGAAATGCACTGACCGTCTGTGCCGCGATCATGCCTGAAAGAGCCAATGTTGCACCGATGGAAAGATCAATTCCGCGGGTAACGATTACGAGCATCATCCCCACAGCCAAAATGCTCAAAATCGCGGTGTTCGTTACCATATCGTTTATATTTTCCAAGGTCAAAAAGCTGGGATTGCGAAGCTGAACGCCAATTGAAAGCAAAACAATAAATCCGAGTAGTCCAAGCTCTCTGAATTTGGCGATCTTAGCGCTGAGCGTGCGCGTTGGCCTTGTAGCTCTAAGCGAAGCTGCGGTTATACCTCTCGTACTGAGTTCTCTCTCCTGCATGTGTCATGCCCACCTTTAATGTTGTTGTATAAGAGGGCGATCGTCAGCCATTGATGCTTGAAGTATCGCTTCCTGCGAGATCGAATCGCGGTCTAGAAAAGCTGTTATCCGGCCCTCGCGCATGACGGCTACCCGATCGCACATCCCAATCATTTCAGGCATCTCTGACGATACCATCAGTATCCCATACCCTTGACATGCCAAATCGCTGATCATTTCATATATGGCAGATTTGGCGCCAACATCCACACCTTTGGTTGGTTCATCCAAAATGATGACATCCACATCAGCAGTCAGAAGCTTTGCAAATACAACCTTCTGCTGGTTGCCGCCTGAGAGCGAGCTAGCCAAATCAAATATGCTTTTTGCTTTAACATTTACCTTCTCAGCTAATTGCTTAGCGATACTCGCTTCCTTATCGGTGTTAAGAACACCTTTGCTTGAAATCTTCTCAAGCGATGATAATGTTATATTTCTACCGATGCTCCACTGTAGAACGAGCCCCTGCTTCTGCCTGTCCTCCGGCAAGTAGCCAATCCCCATACGCATCGCATCGATCGGTTTTCGGATGTTCACTTCCTGCCCCTTGAAGAATACCTTTCCTTTGTCGCTTCGCTCAATGCCGAAGATGCTTTGGCAAACCTCTGTCCGTCCTGCCCCAACGAGACCAGTCAATCCTAATATTTCCCCTCTTCGCAGCGCAAAAGAAATATCAGCAAAGTAGCCGGTTCTGCCAAGACCTTCAACCCGAAGCAATTCTTCCCCAATCTGCGCTTCCTTCTTCGGAAACAATTGCGTAATTTCACGACCTACCATCGCAATAATTAGATCTTGGTTCGATATTTCATCCACTTTCCAAGTCCCGATGTATCTGGAATCCCGGAATACGGTCACCTTGCTGGCCAGTCGATACATGTCCTCGAAGCGATGAGAGATAAAAATAATAGCTGTTCCCTTGTCACGCAAACGCTCTGTAATGCGATACAAGTCTTCGCTTTCCCTATTGGTAAGAGCGGCTGTTGGTTCATCCATAATAATGATCTTCGCATCAACAGAAAGCGCTTTCGCAATTTCGACGATTTGCTGCTCAGCTACACTTAATGCTCCCATTTGCGTTTTGGGGCTGAATGCTGCGCCAAGCTCCTTCAGAAGCTTATCGGCCTCCTTATGCATTTCGTTCCAAAGAATCCGCTTAGTCCCTTTTTGAATTTTCTCATGCCCCATAAATATATTTTCTGTGACGCTTAAATCAGGATAACAAGTAACATGCTGATAAATGGCTGCAATGCCCCTCCGCTTCGCATCCGTAGGATTTTTAAAATCCACGCGTTGTCCATCAAAGAGGATCTCGCCGACATCTGCTGGGTGGACACCGGTAATCACCTTAATAAAGGTTGATTTCCCCGCTCCATTTTCGCCCATCAACGCATGAATCTCACCGGGCTTTAACTTAAAATAGACATTATCAAGCGCCTTGACGCCTGGAAAAGTTTTTGTAATTCCCTCTAGCTCCAAAATGTACTCGGCCATTGCCGGATCACCCTCCATCCTTCGCTGTTCTCTACATGCTGCTGCTTCTTGCTTCCTTCTAGGTCTACCTTACCGAAATTGCAGATCGTGAAGAAGGAGACATTCGTTACTTATGGGGGAGTGTATTCGCTTTGTATATGGAATCCACATTGTATGGCTGTTTGTGAACAAAATAAAAAGGCAGGCGCTAGGCCTACCCTTTAGTTTCTCTACTATACTGACTATCATTTCGAAAACTTCTGTTCTCGATATTTAGATGGCGTCTCCCCAGACCATTGCTTGAACAGCTTACTGAAATACTTTACGTCTTGATAACCAACAAGAACGCTTATATCGTAGAGCTTTAATTGCGAATCAATAAGCAGCTCCTTTGCTTTCTCCATTCTAAGACGCGTGATGTAATCGAGAATTGTTTCACCTGTTTGCGTCTTGAAATGCCGGCAGAAATACGAGGGATTCATATAGACTTGCTCAGCTATACGCTTAATCGTTAAGTCGTCTTGTAGATTGGCTATGATCCAAGCTTTGGCCTGCTCTATCGGTTTCATGCTGCCGCTTTGACGCATTCGTTTCATTTCCAGAACAAGCTGAGCGACCTGCTGATCGAGTTCCACTTTGAGCTCATTAAGATTTATCGCCCGTTTAATCGTTTGAAGTCGGCTCTCGAGCGGATCTAACATTGGCGTATTCACTTTCATTTCAACGCCGACCGAATGGATAAGAATAAATGCGTTCATTATTGCTCGTTGAATTGCAGCAGGCGAATCCATTTTTTCAAGCCGGGCAAAAAACTCCTTCGTAAACTGAACTGCTGCTTGCTCATTTACTTGTTCGACTGCCTGCTTCATTCGCTGCGCAATATGGACAAGCTCATTATCCATTTGGTCTGAAGAGCTCTCCGTCTTGAATTGAATGCCATCTCGGCCAAACAACTGATTGCCGCCATATAATAAACGATAATACATTAATGATAATGCTTGATCCTTTGCTTCTGGCAGCAAATATAAATCCTCAATCGAGCTGCCGCATGAAACAGAAACTGTAAATGGCGTGTAGGACTGAATCGCTGAACGAATTTGACCAGACAGCTCGAACGATGTTTTTTCTAATAAACCGTTGTTTTCGCCATAAGCC
>NZ_JBFTSN010000574.1:0-3447 GCF_056400045.1 Paenibacillus sp. 01L418 | reverse complement strand
GTTCACAGGAGCTTATGCCATTAATCCCGTTAATGGCGTGAAAACACAAATCTGGATCGCAGATTATGTTCTTGCTGGTTATGGAACGGGTGCTATTATGGCTGTTCCAGGTCATGACGCTCGCGACTGGGAATTTGCTAAGCAATTTGATTTGCCAATCGTTGAGGTTGTGCAAGGCGGAGATGTTACGAAGGAAGCTTATGCAGGCGACGGCATTCATGTCAATTCCGATTTCTTGAACGGTTTGACGAATGAAGAAGCGATTGCGAAAATGATAGAGCATCTGGATGCGTCGGGCAAAGGAAAAGGGAAAATCACTTACCGCCTGCGCGATTGGTTGTTCAGCCGCCAGCGCTACTGGGGTGAGCCGATTCCGATCCTTCACTTGGAGGATGGTACGATGAAGACTGTTCCTGAGGATCAGCTTCCGCTTCTGCTGCCTGATGTTGATGCTATCACTCCTTCAGGAACTGGGGAATCACCGCTTGCCAGCGTTACGGAATGGGTGAACACGATCGATCCTGAAACGGGCATGAAGGCTCGCCGTGAAACGAACACGATGCCGCAATGGGCTGGCAGCTGCTGGTACTACCTGCGCTTCATCGATCCTAAAAACGACAAACAGCTTTGTTCGCCAGAGAAGCAAAAGCAATGGCTGCCGGTTGACCTTTACATCGGTGGCGCTGAGCATGCTGTACTGCATCTGCTTTACGCTCGTTTCTGGCACAAGGTGCTTTATGATATCGGCGTTGTAGATACAAAGGAGCCGTTCCATAAGCTTGTCAACCAAGGCATGATTCTTGGAAACAACAACGAAAAAATGTCCAAATCGCGTGGAAATGTTATCAATCCAGATGATATCGTAAACGAGTTTGGCGCAGATACGCTACGTATGTACGAAATGTTTATGGGTCCGCTTGAAGCAACGAAACCTTGGAATACCAATGGTGTGGAAGGAACATATCGTTTCCTTAACCGTGTATGGCGTTTGTTCGTGAACGAGGATGGCAGCTTGAATGCCAAAATCGGCAATGRCGAAACAAGTGATGCATTCAAGCGCACATGGCATCGTTCAATCAAAAAAATTACGGATGATTATGAGGGACTTCGCTTCAACACCGTAATCAGCCAGCTCATGATTTTTGTAAACGAAGCCTACAAAACAGATGTGCTTCCGCAAGCAGCAATGGAGCAATTCGTTCAATTGATTTCTCCAATTGCGCCGCATATCGCGGAAGAGCTATGGGAGAAGCTGGGACGCACGGATTCGCTTACGTATGCAGCGTTCCCGACGTTCGAAGAAGCTTGGACGGTCGATCAAGAGGTTGAGATCGTCGTACAAGTAAATGGTAAAATCGCAGATCGCATCTCCATTGCAGCTGATATGGACGTTGCTGAGATGGAAAGCATAGCGAAAGAACTTGAGAAGGTGCAAGAGCTGATTGCCGGCAAAACAATCCGTAAAGTCATTGCGGTAAAAGGCAAGCTAGTTAATATCGTTGCTAATTAAGACAAACAGAAGAGGTGAGCGGGCATTAGCTGAAGAACAGCTATTGACCGTTCACCTCTTCGCCTATAAAGGCGGTYGAAACCTTGACCACATCTTCATCGAACTTTGCATGTGTCGTACGGATGAGTTGATTGAATACTCCTTCTGTCTCGCGGCGCAGCAGGTTTAGCGCTTTGGCTGTAATGCCGCCAGGGACGGCAACTCTCTCTTGCACCTCTGCTGGTGTAAGGCCGCCTTCGGTCAGCAGCAAGCCGGTTCCGAGCAGCATGGCGCTTGCAACACGCAGCGCTTCATCACGGCTTATACCCGTTTCTGCAACCGCAGCATCCACAAATTGCTCAAGCAGGAAAGACATAAAAGCTGGTCCGCAGCTTGAAATGTCGGATACGATGCGTGTGTAATTCTCATCTATTCGCAGCGGCTGACTAATATGGGATAATAAGTCCTCCAGATGAGCCATATCATTCTCATCAATCGTTTCCCCATAAATACAAAGCGATGCTCCGCTCCATACATAATTTGTAATGCTCGGAATAACCTTAGCTACCTTGCAATCGAGTTCCCCTTCTAGATGAGAGATAAGGACAGGACTCGTTATAGATACGACAATCTGATTTGGTCGAATAGTTGCCTTCAAATCATCGACCACTTTTTTAAACTCCAAAGGCTTTACGCACAAAAAAACAATATCGCAGCCGCAGGCAGCCGCAGCATTCGTATATTCGGCTCTCATGCCGGAATAACGGTTGGCCAAGGCTTGCGCTTTTGCAAAGGTGCGGTTGCTGACGGCAATTTGTTTTGGTGATAATGCACCAGATGCGATCAAAGCTTCAATGAGCAGGCTTCCCATTGTGCCCGTCCCGATAAATCCGACATTCATGCTGAACCCTCCTATAGGTTTGGCGCGCACATAACCTGCTTTAATTTGTAGAGAAAGGTTATATGCGAACAAATCCCGAGTGAAAATTTCAATAGCCGTACTCATTTCGTGTGCTCTCTTACCTTATTCCGCAGGACTTGTTTCATATGTCACTAATTACCAAATAATTCGTCGCTTTCAAAGGAGAGTGAAGAAGTGAAGCCTTTAACTGGAACGATTTCTAGCAAAGCCATTTTATTTGCTTCTATTTTAATACTTGCTGCAGCTATATTGCTGGCCGCTGCTTTTATGGAGCCTAAGCAGCCGGAAAGAGGTAATTGGGTACCTTTAAACGATGCTGTGAAATCTGCAGTCGCTGCAATTGATGCAGCAGATACCGGTGAAGAAGACGTAAAGAACAAGAAGGATACTGAGATGATCCCGGAAAAGGAGCAAGAAGCATCGGCTGCGGGTGTTGATCATCGGAATGAGCCGGATGGGAGAGCTGCTTTAAAGGAAGATACGATTGTATCCACTGCGCCAGCAGCACCGATTGTTGATGCGGACATGGATGATGCAGCAAAGCTTGATATCAACCGCGCAACGGAGGCAGAACTTGATGATTTGAAAGGAATCGGACCGTCCAAAGCAAAAGCAATTATTGAAGATAGAGAAAGAAACGGCAAATTTGCAACCGTTAATGATTTACTCCGTGTCAAGGGAATTGGAGAAAAACTATTAAAAGGATTGGAAGACAGCATTGTAGCTCGTCCATAATTGTGAGAGAATGGAAAGAAGCGGACATTTACAACTTCCGTTTGCCATTATCTATTAACTCATTTGAAGGAGTCGAGAAAATGTCAGAACAACGCAAGCTTTCCCTTGATACACTATCCGTCCACGGAGGTCAGCAAATCGATCCGACTACGTTGTCGCGCGCGGTACCTATCTACCAGACGACATCTTACGGATTCAAAGATACAGATCATGCAGCGAATCTATTTGCATTGCAGGAATTTGGAAATATTTACTCCCGAATTATGAACCCGACATCGGATGTTTTTGAGAAACGTGTAGC
>NZ_JBFTSN010000573.1:0-3447 GCF_056400045.1 Paenibacillus sp. 01L418 | reverse complement strand
ATCGTGGTCAGATGACAGTCCTGATGCGTCAGGCAGGCCTTCGTGTGCCGGATCTTTACGGCCCGACAAAAGAGCAGTGGGCCGAGTACGGAGCGCTACCTCCAGTAATTTAGAGTAAGATTATATCCGCTTTGGCCGTTTGGCTATAGTGGGATTTATAAGTATTTTATCATAGGATTGAAAGTGGTGGCTTGAATCATAGACAAGAGGATACCATCGGACTGAAACTGTTGATTCTATTGAACTAACGGGTAAGTTGAGCCATGCGGATTGAGGTTAAGATTTATTGAACTAACGGGGAACGATAGTTGAATGACGAAAAGACGGCAAACGCTATTAATCGTTTGCCGTTTTTCATTGAAGTAACGGGCAGTATAGGAGAGGAGTTATTATGATAAGAGGCATTAGCTTCGAAATACCAAATGAGTACGGGAGCTACTTGGCTGGGATACTGAAGCCAGTCGATGTAGCTGCATATAACTGGTATGTTGGCGGTGAAGAAGCATATTTCATCGAGTACGGGGAGTTAGGGCGGCCACTCTTTCCTGATGAGGTTATTGGAATGGAAGGCGAAACATTAAAGCAGACAATAGAAAAAAACGAGTATTATGTGATTTTTGCAAACCTAAAGGCTTTTCCAAGAAATAAAGAGATTATTGATATTCAAACGTTTGAAGATTTTATTATCAGTGAATGTAGCCTCGTTATTTTAGTGGTCGATTGCGTGTATGTTACGGTGTATAGTAAGGATCCAGAAACAATCCAAAGGCTCTATAATAACTCGCTAACAATGGGGTTTTCTGAAGTAAACTTCATTACAGATGAAAATGATTTCAGAACAAGACTTTCTGTATGGTAAAGCATTCATGTTTGCATTGCTTGAATGTAATCGCTCAACTAACKGGACACGTTAACGGGCGGGTAGTTGAACAAGTCTAGAGAATAAATGCTGATAATGATATTCCCGTCTGAGTCCAAAGTACGCCAGTCTTTTCCTTGATCACATTTGCTCAAGTGTTTACTTGATGGTGCTTAAGATTCGTTATAGTATAATTAAAAGAAACATTCTGGAAAGGTAGATCCGTCTCAATGCAAACAAAGAGTAAATTATTCATTCTTGGTACGGTAGTTGCAACTGTAATAATTATGATGGGGCAATTGCGTGCCACCTCTACTTCAGCAGCCACTCCCACCTATTATGTAGACTCCAGAGGCAACGATGATAACGCGGGCACCAAAAAATCTCCTTGGAGAACTCTCCAGCATGCAGCAGACGTCGTAAAACCGGGCAGTACCGTGTATGTTAGAGGGGGCGTCTATAAGCAAAAGCTGAAAATTACCCGCTCCGGCTCAGCCCGGGGTGGTTCGATCACGTTCGTAAACTTTCCGAAGGAAAGGGCAGTCATTGATGGAAGCGGACTTTCTGTCACAGGACAACAAGGCATTATTGAGATTGAAGACGCCAGCCATATCACGATAAAGGGGTTTGAAATCCGTAATTTTATCACAACGAAAAAAGATCAATTGCCTATAGGTATATATGTCCACGGCTCAGGAAGCTATATTAAGATTCTGAATAACAAAGTGCATGATATCAAAAATACCGCTGCACCAACCGGCAGTGACCTGCTTGGCCGGGATGCTCACGGTATCGCTGTGTATGGTACTGATGCACCCGCCTCCATTCATCATGTAGCGATAGAAGGTAATGAGCTTTACAAGCTGGTACTGGGTTCAAGCGAGTCCCTTGTTTTAAACGGAAATGTCGATACTTTTTCCGTGACGAACAATCTCATTCATGATAATGACAATATCGGAATCGATCTCATCGGCTTCGAAGGAGTAGCGCCGCATCCGTCCTACGATCAAGTGAGAAATGGATTAGTCAGTGGCAATAGAGTATATAACATCTCATCCAACTTTAACCCTTCTTACGGTAAATCACTTCCTAACAATAGCAACGCGRCCGGTGGTATTTATATTGATGGGGGGAAAGACAGTGTTATTGAACGAAATTACAGTTACAAGAACGATATTGGCATTGAAATTGCCAGTGAACATGCAGGGAAATCCACAAGCGATATTACCGTGCGAAGCAACATTGTCTACAGTAATCGGTATACGGGAATAGCGATGGGCGGCTACGATAGTGAACGAGGCGCAACTGTGAATTGCAAGATCATCAACAATACCCTATATCAAAATAATTCGCTGAATGACGGCAGTGGTCAAATTCTGCTACAGTATGATACCAAGAATAATATGATCACAAATAATATCATCTTTGCGGAATCATCGAATGTCTTCATCTATAACGAACACACGAAAAACTCGGGAAATGTGGTAGACTACAATCTTTATTACGCCCCCGGAGACGTTTCGAAAGCAAATTGGATTTGGAAAAACGAGGAATATGTCGGTTTTTCGGCTTATAAGACCAGTACTAGAAATGATGTACACTCTATATTTGCCGAACCGCGGTTTGTGAATCAAGGCCAAAATAATTTCCACCTTAAAGCTGCTTCCGCAGCAATCGATGCGGGTAGATCTTACAGTTCGATCATCAAAACCTTGGACATTGACGGTCAAGCAAGACTACGGGGAGCATCAGTTAACATAGGGGCAGATGAGTAAAGGAAACGTTAGTTCAATAGTACACATCGATGAGCAGGCGCTGCGGTGGCCTGCTCATTTTATTAAGCTAACGGGCAGCATTCCTATTATGAAGAAATAGTGGTTTTGAATGCTGTTGAAAGCGGCACGGTTGGCATCAGGCACGGTATGAAAGTACGTTACTCTAAAAGCAACGGGTTCAGGACAGGACTCTCCACTCCTATCTATACTTTTGCACTCTGTTTGAGTGCAAGCCACCTTTCCAGGTGGCTTTTTTTATTGATCGTGAATTGACTTGCCTGCCAAAGGCTGCGGTATGCGACTCGAAATTTATGGTTGAGTCATTTTTGACGTGGTATGTAAAATTACGGGGAATGTCGGATTCGGTGAAGGTAATCGTAAATACCTAACAGACGTTAATTATCATGCAGAGGCGCTCTTTTTTATTTAAAGTCCAAATTAATGAATCTACAGGAATGCTCCCTTGGTACGATATAATTTTCTCACGAATGCTCGCTTATTCGCAGGATTTCGCCCGGATAGTAAGGGGGGGAAGACATGAAGGGAATACCCTGTTAGACTTCGGTAACATGAAGACGCACGGGAATAGAGGAGGGATATAACCGTCCTATATACTTCGATTTACTGCACGCATTCTCCACGCCACCCTTGGAGGTTTTCACTCCCATGTCTTAACGGGTCTATGCCCTCTCATTCCTTCGTTACGCCTATCCAAGGGGTGGAGGCCGGTCTTGCTAACGGTACGGGTCGGTGCCCTTTGGTTTAATGCATCCGGTACTCCGTGCTTTCTTTGAAATCCTGCGAATAAGCCAA
>NZ_JBFTSN010000572.1:0-3469 GCF_056400045.1 Paenibacillus sp. 01L418 | reverse complement strand
ATATAACTGTTTGGGCTATATAATTAATATGGCACAGATGAAAGAACAGGAAGCGGTTGTGTCGATGGCATACAATTTAAGCGCCTATTATCGCTATACGACTCGAACGGAGAGACAAACCGCCGCGCTGGATGAAGAAATTAAATTACTCATTAATTATTTGGACATTCAGAAGCTGCGCAACGGCAGAATTGATTATACAATAGATATCCCAGCAGAAATGCTGAAGCAGCGCATACCGCCGCTTATGCTTCAGCCTATCGTAGAAAATGCGGTCATTCATGGTATAGGGAAATCCTATACATCTGGAGAAATTCGAATTACCGGCGAGATGTCAGACGGGTTATGCAAAATATATATCGATGACGATGGCCCGGAGCTTGAGCCAAGTGTGCTTGAAGCGTTGAATACAAAAATGAGTGAGCCATTGAAAGAGGAAATGGGCTGCGGACTTTGGAATACGAATCAGCGTATCATTCATCAATTTGGCGATAAATCTTATTTATGCTTCAAAAAATCGCCATTAGGAGGATTTCGGACAGAAATCGTATGGGAAACAGCATCTGGAGAAGAACAGAGACCTTATCCTACTTTACAAGGAGATACACAACATGCAGATGATAATCGTAGATGATGAAGCACACTGGGTAGAGAATTTATCGATGCACAAGCCTTGGCATACTCTTGGTATTGAGCAGGTTCATAAAGCTTACTCTGCACATGAGGCGCTTCAAATTATAGAAACGAATCCCATTGATATTGTCATATCCGATATTTTAATGCCCGAAATGACGGGGCTTGAACTCATAGAGAAAATACGGGAACGCGATAAAAGAATGAAATGTATTATTTTATCAGGACATTCGGACTTTGAATTTGCCAAAAAAGCGGTCCAAAATCAAACGGTAGATTATTTGCTAAAGCCGCCAACGGATAACGAACTGTTCAGCGCGGTTAAGACTGCGATTGACCAATTGCAAGCGGAATGGGAAGCGGTCAGCTCGCAGGAGCGGACAGAGTACACGCTGAGGGAGAATCTGCCGCTGCTGCGCGGTCAGTTGCTGATTGATGCGTTAAAAGGCTACCGAATGTCTGCGGATGAATGGACTCGAAAGCTTGAAAGCTATGGCTTGCCGTTCAGTTATGGAGATTGCACACTGCTGCTTGTACGTATGGAAGAGGAATTTGGGCAATATACAAGTAACGGTCAACAGCTGATGGAATATGCCATTATCAATATGGCGGAAGAGATCTTCAGTGAATTTTCTGAAGTATGGGGAGTAAAGGAGGAGCATGGTTATTTAGTGTTTTTGCTTCAACTGAAGGATAAGGGTTCAATCCCTGGAAAAGAGAAGATTTTGGAGAAGCTTGCGATTCAGCTTCAGCATAAAGTAAAACAATTTTTGAAAGGATCCTTATCCATCGTACTATCAGAATCTTTCAAGTTTCCTGAACAGCTTCAGGATAATTATCGCAAATCGTTTGCTTACTTTAGGCAAATCGTAGGGGACGAGCGAGAATTTGTTATGCGGGTTGGCGATATGGAGCCAAGCGTATCGCATGGTCCGTTGGACGCTCTTTATATGCCGCCGTCTCTGATTAGCTTATTAGAGGCAGGGCGCTGGGAGGCTGCGGAGGATAAGCTGGTAAGCGTTTGCGCGGAGCTCGACGAGAGATGGTCCGACTCATGGGAGCATTGCATGGAGGCTGGATTTTTGATCGCCTCCTCGTTCACACAGCTGGCACATCGGAACGGGCATACGCTGGTCAAGCTGCTAGGGGCAGATATGGAGCCTTTGCAAAGCGGAGAAGCTTTTACATCGATCAGCAAGCTGCGCAAATGGTCGCTTAACGTGCTTTCGAAGCTGAAGGACGGCACCTCAAGTGAAATTAAAGATATACGTTCTTCTTATGTGAAGAAGATTCAAAATTTCGCGGAGGAGCATCTTCACGAAGACGTTTCTTTGCGAGCGCTCGCTGACCATGTGAATTTGCATCCTACCCATCTGTCCAAAATATATAAGATTGAGACGGGTGAAGGCATAAGTGATTATATATCACGTCTGCGCATGGAACGAGCCTGCCATAAGCTGAAAACGACTAGCAAAAAGATTTATGAAATTAGCATGGAAATCGGCTATTTGGACCCGGCTTATTTTATCAAAGTGTTCAAACGCCAGTATGGTGTAACACCGCAGGAATATAGGGACGGCAATCAATAGCCTAACAGAGTCCTATGGAAACTAACAATGTCCTATAGATACCCCCCCGTACAAATTGTTAAAGTTACTCATGTAAGGATCTTACACCGTAGGGGGAAAAGAAAAATGGCTAAATTCAAAAAAGCAGGGCTTCTACTTGCAGCTTTGGGACTCGTTTTCGTTACAGCTTGCAGCGGTAATACCGGCAAGAACGTAAACAAAGAAGAGTCAGGTTCAACGAATACTAGTACTAGTACAGCTGATAGCGCATTCGCCGCTGGCAAATACGATCCACCGATTGAAATCAGCACCGTATTGATGCCGATTAAGAACTATGGCGGTAAAGGCGATACGAAGGAAAACAACGTCCACGATCGTTGGATGCTTGAAACACTTGGTATTAAACATAAGGATACTTGGTATCCAGCAAGTGATGATCAATACAGACAAAAGCTTCAACTTGCTATTTCTTCAGGCGAGAAGCTTCCGGATTTTGTAAAGGTACCAACAAACGCTGTATTGACTAACCAACTTATCGATTCTGGTCAATTTATTGCAATTGATGAGCTGTTTGACAAGTACGCAACAAAAGTTTGGAAGGACCATGCTGAGAAAAACCCTGAGCTTTGGTATCCCTTCACAAGAGACGGCAAGAAATACAATGTGCCATTGATGGAGTATACGAACAATGACAACACGCTGCTTTGGCTTCGTGAAGATTGGATGGAGAAGCTGAAACTAGAGGCTCCAAAAACAATTGCAGATCTAGAAGTCATTATGGACAAATTCAAAAACGAAAACCCTGACGGCCTAGCGCCAAAAGATGTTTATCCACTAGCGATTTCTTTGAAAGGCGCTACGAACACTTGGATGGGCGGACTTGATTGGTTATTCGGTGCTTACGGTTCTGTTCAAGAGCAATGGAACAAAGATAAAGACGGAAATCTTGAATACGGTTCCGTAAATCCAGGAGCAAAAGCAGCACTTGCGAAGCTTCAAGAATGGATGAACAAAGGTTATATCCATGCAGACTCCGCTTTGTGGGATGAAGGCAAGTCAGCAGAAAGCTGGACAAAAGGCGCAGCAGGCATCTTGCCAGGCGCAAACTGGGTACCAGATTGGCCGGCTCCAGATTTGTTGAAAAACGTACCAGGCTCCAAATATAAAGCTTACCCGGTACCTGCAGGTCCGGACGGTTACATGGGTACAAAATGGCAGAACTCTGGCGTAAACGCTAGTATTATGATCAACAAGGATGCGAAGCATCC
>NZ_JBFTSN010000571.1:0-3470 GCF_056400045.1 Paenibacillus sp. 01L418 | reverse complement strand
ATGGGAAATAAGGCCATATTTCTGCGAATATCATCAGCCATGTCGCATCAACCTTCCAGTCGCTCTTTTATATGTTCATTCTAACCGTTACAACGCAAATGTGTCAAGTTATGTAAGGTTTAATCACAATTAAACCACTGTCTACAAGGCGATATAATGCGGTTAAAACACCATATTTAGCGTGAGCATACGTCAGTCCACCCTGCATATATGCAATGTAAGGTTCGCGTATTGGAGCATCAGCTGATAGCTCTAAACTGCCTCCTTGAATGAACGTTCCTGCCGCCATAATGACAGCATTCTCATATCCAGGCATATCCCAAGGCTCGGGAACCACATGCGAATCAACAGCAGCTGCCTGCTGTATCCCTTGAACAAAAGCGATTAAATGATCAGCTTGTCCAAATCGAACCGCTTGGATGAGATCTGTACGCGGCTCATTCCATCTCGGTTTTGTTTCGAACCCAAGCTCTTCAAATAAAGCAGCAGCAAGCACACTTCCTTTGATCGCTTGTCCGACCAAATGAGGGGCTAAAAATAAACCTTGGAACATGGAGCGAAGCGTACCTAACATTGCGCCTACCTCGCCGCCGATGCCCGGAGCAGTCATGCGGTAAGCAGCAGCTTCGACGGCAAAAGCTTTCCCGGCAATATAGCCCCCCGTTTCAGCTAAGCCCCCGCCTGGGTTTTTGATAAGCGAGCCTGCCATCAAATCTACTCCAACTTGAGTAGGCTCGAGCAGCTCTGTAAATTCACCATAACAATTGTCCACAAAAACAATCAGGTCCGGCTTTATTGCTTTTACCCTATTTACGATAGTTTCAATCTCCGAAACGGTAAATGAAGCTCTCCAATCGTAACCACGCGAGCGCTGGATACCGATGACCTTCGTTTTTTCCGAGATCGCTTGCTCAATTTGAGTCCAGTCCAATCCACCATCCTCAAGGAGCGCTACCTCAGAATATTTCACGCCCCAATCCTGCAAAGAGCCCATGCCGTCTCCAGGCTTGCCGATAACTTTATGCAGCGTATCGTAAGGTCTTCCCGTAACGTACAGGAGCTCATCCCCAGGGCGCAGCACTCCGAATAAGGCACAGCTGATCGTATGTGTTCCAGAAACGAAATGCGGCCTAACAATAGCCGCTTCCGCTCCCATTACCTCTGCGTAAACAAGATCAAGTATTTCACGTCCGCGATCATTATAGCCATATCCCGTTGAACCGGTAAAATGAAAATCGCTTACTTTGTGATGTTGAAACGCTTCTATGACCTTCCACTGATTCCGCTCAGCTATCTTGTCAATGCTGCGAAAAGCTTCTGAGGCAAGCACCTCGGACTGCTCTGCTAGCTGCTCTAGGTGCTCCCATAGTCTTTGGTTTACATGTTGCCTGTTCATTATGATATCTTCTCCTTAAATTTTGCGCAGCAAAACTACTTCGTAAGCATATGCCTAAATTTTGCACAGCAAAACTACTTCGTAAGCAAACCCTACTCAATAAATTGTTTTAAACGATGACCGTGCTGCTCGTATTCCTGCTTACTCACATGAACGGTAAGTCGTAAGCTTTCTTCATTCACTTCTTGATTGATAACCTCGCCGCTTCGATAAGCAAGTGCGATCAAATCTCCACGCTCTGCTGGCACGTTAAAGACTACTACGTCTCCGCTGAGCTTATCTTGCACGGTTTGCTTTAACAGCTCTAGATCCCCAGCATCGTACGCGCTAATGACAAGATTGTCGCCGCTAGTAATCGGCAAATCTGCTAATGAACCGTTATTTACACACATATCCTTCTTATTGTAGACCATAATATAGGGTTTATCCGCGGCGCCAAGCTCACCTAAAATTTTGTTAACGACTGCAATTTGCTCATCCCGCATTGGAGAGCTGCTGTCGATGACATGAAGCACTAGATCAGCCTCGCATACCTCTTCTAACGTCGCCCGAAATGCTGCTACAAGATCTGTCGGCAAGTTTTGAATAAAACCTACCGTATCTGTAAGTATAATTTCTCGGCCATTTGGCAGCTCAAGTGTTCTAGAGGTGGGATCAAGCGTTGCGAACAATTGATTTTCTACATACACATCTGCATGAGTAAGCTCGCGAAGCAGCGTCGATTTCCCGGCATTCGTATAGCCAACAAGAGCTACTTGAATGGCGCCGGATTTTTTGCGACGCTCGCGATGCAATTTACGGTGGCGGACAACCTCGTCAAGCACCGTCTTCAGGTCAAAAATCCGATCACGAATATGACGGCGATCCGTCTCGAGTTTCGTTTCACCTGGACCGCGGGTACCAATGCCTCCGCCAAGCCGTGACAAGTTTTTGCTTTGTCCAGATAGACGTGGCAAAAGATAGCTGAGCTGCGCCAGCTCAACCTGAATAATCCCTTCGCGCGTTTTGGCACGACCTGCGAAAATATCCAAAATCAGCTGGGTGCGGTCAACGATTTTCAAATCCAGTGATTCTTCCAAATTGCGAACCTGAGCGCCGGACAGCTCTTGATCAAATATAGCCGTTGTAGCGCCCAGTTCATCAGCTAGAGCCTTAACCTCTTGTACTTTTCCTTTGCCAATAAACCATTTGGAATCGACGGTTTCTTTGTTTTGCGTAATGGTCGTCAGCACTTCAACCCCAGCTGTTTCCGTCAGCTGTACAAGCTCCTGTAGCGACAGCTCAGGGTCTCCGCCTTTCCGCTTGTCTTTTGACGTAACTAAGCTAATCAGTATCGCTTTTTCAATCATGTTCGTATTCGTATCGAATGTTATCTCGCTCATCTCATACTCCTTCTAAACTACGCAATCATATTGGTTTCGTATCCCACTTTAAATCATCTGGTCTAATCGTCATTAATTCCTGCTTTGCGGGAACGGAACTGGCATACTGCGTAAGCAAACGAACGGCTTGAAACCTGATCGCTTTCTCTATCACATTTCGAACATACCTGGCATTGCTGAACGAGAACATGGTGTTTAGCTTTTCCTGCATTAAATGCTGTCTTAGTTTAAATATGGTCTGAGGCTGCAATATATAATCACGGTCCTTAGCCATGAGCTCACTAATCTGAATCAGTTGATCAACCGAATAATCTGGAAACTCGATTTGGATCGGAAAACGTGACGGCAAGCCTGGATTTGTGAGCAAAAAATCGTCGATTTCGGCAGGATAACCCGCGAGTATGAGCACAAAATGATTTTTGTGATCCTCCATTGCTTTTACAAGCGTATCGATTGCTTCCTTGCCAAAATCTTTTTCCCCGCCCCGAGCTAGACTGTACGCTTCATCAACAAACAACACTCCGCCGATTGCTTTTCGAACGAGGTCTCGCGTCTTCTGAGCGGTATGTCCAATATATTCGCCAACAAGATCAGCTCGCTCCACCTCAATCAAATGTCCTTTGGTAAGTACACCCATCTTTTGAAACAGCTTCGCGACGATGCGGGCGATTGTTGTTTTTCCTGTCCCTGGA
>NZ_JBFTSN010000570.1:0-3470 GCF_056400045.1 Paenibacillus sp. 01L418 | reverse complement strand
GCACGGATGTGTATGGCTCTTGGCGCGAATGTGTTAACCATTTCTGCTGATCTGCGCTCTAAGGAGCAGCTGGAGCGGATGCGGGAGAAGCTGGAGAGCCATAATATGCTTCCCGATATATTGGTTAATAATGGCGGAATTTCACATTATGGCATGTTAATGGATGTGACAGAGGAAGAATGGGATGATGTGATGGCGGTCAACCTAAAAGGAATGTTCCTTTGTTCGCAGCTATTTATGCCGAATATGATTGCACAGCGCTTTGGCCGCATCATAAATGTTTCTTCTATTTGGGGAATGTCAGGTGCTTCGTGCGAGGTTCTCTATTCCACGACGAAGGGTGGCATGAACGCCTTTACTAAGGCGCTGGCGAAAGAGCTGGCGCCGACAGGCGTTACTGTTAATGCGGTTGCTCCTGGTGCAGTTGAGACAGAAATGATGGATGGGTTCAATGCGGAGGAAAAGGCAGCTATTCAGCAGGAAATTCCGGTTGGACGTTTTGGCTCAACAGATGAAATTGCCTCACTTGTATATTTTCTTGCACTGCCGGAATCTTCCTATATTACGGGCCAAGTCATTAGTCCGAATGGCGGATGGCATACGTAGTCGGTGGCTGCTGCTTCTTGGGACAAGCTTGTTGCATAATTAGAACAGTGTTTACGCATCATATGACTGTTGATGATTTTTTTCTATACCCTTAGGAGGCGAAGAAACATGTCAACCGTACTTTCTAATTTTGCAACATGGAAGCAATTTTTGGCAGAGCGTGTATCGCAAGCCAAAAAAATCGGCATGACGGAAGAAACGATTTCAAGCTTAGCTTACGAAATCGGTACTTTTCTCGACGAGAAGGTCGATCCGAAAAATGAGGAAGAACGCGTATTGAAGCAGCTATGGGACGCTGGCGATGAAGCAGAACGCAAAACACTTGCGTGCTTAATGGTCAAGCTTGTTCAGGAGTCTTAGCAGCAATCGTACGAAATCGTCATCTTCCTTAACAGAAGCAGAAGCAGAAGAGCCTCCTCTAGGAGGCTTTTCTGCAATGTTTCTTTTTGGGTTGCAGGATTGTGACGAAACTTGTAGAMTTATGTTTCATGATGTATGTAATCTTTTTTTACATACTTCTACAAGAACAGGTTTAGGACGGTGACCGCTTTGGAATCGAAACAATGGTACATGGAATACAAAATACATAAAAACCGCCCGGGATTACTTGGAGATATCGCCTCATTGCTCGGTATGCTTGAGGTTAATATTATGACAATTAACGGTGTGGAAGATAGAACAAGGGGCATGCTGCTTCAAACTGACGATGATGAGAAGATTGAATTGCTTGGCAAAATGCTGCAAAAAGTAGATAATATTACTGTTAACAAACTGAGAACGCCTACAATTGTAGATATTTTGGCAGTGCGCCATGGACGCTACATTGAACGTGACTCTGATGATCGCAAGACGTTTCGTTTTACACGTGATGAGCTGGGCATTTTGGTCGATTTTTTGGGTGAAGTGTTTAAACGAGACGGCAATCAGGTTATAGGTGTAAGAGGGATGCCACGAGTTGGGAAGACGGAATCCATTATTGCAGGAAGCGTATGCTCGAACAAAAGATGGTCCTTTGTGTCCTCCACCTTATTGCGCCAGACGGTTAGAAGCCAGATGTCAGAGGACGAAATGCAGCCGAATACGATTTTTATCATTGATGGTATCGTCAGTACGATTCGTTCAAATGAAAAGCACTACAGCTTGCTTCAGGAAATTATGGCTATGCCATCAACTAAAGTAATTGAGCATCCGGACATATTTATTAAGGAATCCAATTACGATTATAGCCATTTTGATATAATTGTTGAATTACGGAACAACCCAGATGAAGAAATTTCTTATGAGTCTTTTACAACTAACTATACAGACGATTTCTAATCGGAAGGAGGCCGTCTCATGTCTGACTTAGGAGAATTGCTTCGCAAGGCGAGAGAGCAACGTGGATTAACGCTTGACGATATTCAAGAAACGACGAAAATTAGAAAACGGTATTTGGAAGCGATTGAAAGTGGAGACCACACGGTTTTGCCTGGTCCTTTTTATGTACGAGCATTTGTGAAAAATTACTCAGAAGCTGTTGGGCTTGATCCGGACGAAGTGCTTCGTTTGTATCAGCATGAGGTGCCTGCAGCGCCGGTAGAACAAATATCTGAGCCGATTGTATCAAGATCACCAAGACGTGTGCAGTCCCAGTCTTCAGAAAGACTAGGGAAAATCGGCTTCAATGTGATGATGTGGTCGTTTCTTATTTTAATTGTTGTCGTCATCTGGGTGTATGTTATTAATAATGACACAGGTGGTGCCAAACAAACCGACAACAATACCAATATCACGGAAGTTTCCAAACCTCCAGCTACGAACGAGGGAGGAACCGCGGGTGGAAACGAAAACACTCCAACCGACAATCCAACGCCGCCAACACCAACACAAGCACCAACGACGGTTACTTTCGGAAGCAAAGTAGGCAAAGCGGATCAATATGATATCGGTCCTGTTGGCGTTGCCCATAAGGTTGAAGTTAAAGTGAGCGGCGGCAGAAGCTGGTTAGAGGTACGTTCAGACAGCAATCAAGGCGAGAAGCTTTATTCTGCGAATGCTGAGGATGGCAGTGTAGAATCATTTGAACTTACTGGTCCGCTTTATATCAATGTTGGTAGAGCAGATTTGACGGAAATTAAGGTTGATGGCGTTATTGTTCCTGACGGGGACAGAGCGGGCTCGAAGAAGCTGCTGCTTAAACCTCTAATTGACGAAAACGCTCCAACAGGTGGAAATACTGATACTGGAACTGAATCTGGCACTAACACAGGTACAGGTACAGGTACGGGAACGAATCAAACGAAAACGGAATAATGATTACCGTAACAAAGGAGAGATTGAATTGGCATCAGAAAATGCATTTGATATTGTATCCAAGGTGGATATGCAAGAATTAGCCAATGCGATTAAGCAGGCGGAGCGGGAAATTGAAACACGCTTTGATTTTAAAGGCAGCAAGAGTTCCATTGCACTTGAGAAGGAAGATCTTGTTGTTGCTTCAGAAGATGAGTATAAACTTAAGAGTGTGCTGGACATTTTATTATCCAAAATGGTAAAACGCGGAGTTCCAATTAAAAACATGGACTACGGAAAAATTGAAGGTGCTTCCGGCAATACGGTTCGTCAGCGCATTAAGCTAAGACAGGGTATTGAGCAGGATGTTTCAAAAAAAATTAATATACTTATCCGCGATTCAAAGCTGAAGGTAAAAAGCTTGATTCAAGGCGACCAACTGCGCGTTTCCGGAAAAAGCTTAGATGATTTGCAAGCTGTTATGAAGCTGCTCAGGGARGCGGATTTGCCTGTAGAGCTTCAATTTACTAATTATCGTTCCTAACAAGCAAAAACGCCTTCAGCGTCCTCTGGATGCTGAAGCAGCTTTGACG
>NZ_JBFTSN010000569.1:0-3480 GCF_056400045.1 Paenibacillus sp. 01L418 | reverse complement strand
GTAAAGATGACTCGCGTAGCGCTGCTTGTCCCTGTCGCGATTATTATTGGAATTTGGAATGGCCGCAAAGCCAATAAAGCACAAAAAATGAGCTTAAAGCAATTGCCGATTCCATGGTTTATCGTTGGATTTCTTGCCATGAGCGGAGWTAATACGTTAGGCATAATTCCTGCCGCAGCTACTGCGAATCTGATTGTCGCCGCTTATTTTCTTATTGCAATGGCAATGGCAGGACTTGGTCTCGGCGTCGATTTTGTCGTATTTAAGAAGCTTGGGAAAAAACCATTTATTGCGGGATTCATTGGCTCTGTGCTGCTAGCCGGGCTCGGATTGCTGCTTGTKCATATTTTTCAATTGGCATAGAAAAGACAAGAAAAAGTCCGCAGGCWTACAGTGCCATAGCGGACTTTATTTGCTCAACCTTGAGAGAGAGCGGAATTTTGACGGGGGTACTGCCGAATATGCTTGATTCGTGATTCTCCGTTCAGAGTCACTCCGTTGCCGATCTGAATGCTCGCTGCTGAGCCGGATGCAATGACTTGTATGTATCCGACTGTAATATTCGGCGCACAATTGGTTCGAAACAGCTCAATACCACCAGCATTATCAAATTCCGGTTCACTGATAACGGGCAGCGGGCGTGAAAAAAGCTCATAGGATTCAAAAAAAACTTTGCCTGAAGTCAGATGATCTTCTTTCCGCTGCACCGCTAGTGCTCGAAGCTTGGCGTTGGTCACAGCGCGATCACCAAGCTGTACAATACCTGCCTGACCAACGGTTATTATACGTAAGAACCCAACAGTTGCGGTTCGAACATGAAAGGTATTGATAGATTGATCATTGATTCGATTCATGATGCCACCTAGCTTCCCCCAAAAGTTCCGCTAGACTCTTCTTCCGGAAGCGGAAATGGAGCAATCGGTCCAACAATGACAGATTCAGGCGGTGTATCGAACATCGAATATAAGTTTACGTTATCGGTGTCCCCAACTTGCAGCATCGAGGCACTGGATACGCCGAGTACTTCAATTTGACCAACACTAAGCAGATGATTAACGACTTTAAAATACAGCATTATGACATTCCTCCGGTAGATGGGGAGTTGTTTTGCAGCTCTCGCATATATGCGAGCAATGCAGCGTCGGCATCCCTTTTTGTTTTGGACAGAACGGTAGCTGTGACTGCATTGTTGTCAATCGCGGCTGGTTGAGCATCGCTGCCTCGATCTGTTTTTTGCATATAGTACTGAATGCGAGCAGGAACTTGTTTGCGGACATCATTTATAATAATTTGTCGATGATAGGGATCTAGTGGAATTTGGAGCTCGTTTTCGTAGGAAAGCAGCTTTTGCTGAGCTTCCATATCCAAATAGCGAGTCATCCCAGCATAAATATCATTGTATAGCCCATTTTGTGGCGGTGTAGGTGAGGCTGTAGTTGGGAAAGTAGGCGTATTTGATACGGTCATCTGTTCAA
Organism: Paenibacillus sp. 01L418; assembly: GCF_056400045.1. Classification (NCBI taxonomy): domain Bacteria; kingdom Bacillati; phylum Bacillota; class Bacilli; order Caryophanales; family Paenibacillaceae; genus Paenibacillus; species Paenibacillus sp. 01L418. The sequence continues at coordinate 2,005 of NZ_JBFTSN010000569.1, read as the reverse complement.
TGCTTCCAGGGATAGAATCATCTCCGATGCCTGGCGCGGTCATCCCGATATTCAGTGTGCCGTCCAGCTTCTCAACTTTCAATTGATCAAAATGATATTGAATGCCGTCTATATGGTAAGTAGGGCGCGCTTCGAGCTGCTTTACTTGTTCACATAAAGCGTTGACCTTTGCTTCAAGTGCATCCAGCCGCTCACAATGCTCGTTAAGCTTATTTTGTACTTCAAGTGACCATATTTGCCACGGGGAAAGTGGATTGTTTTGCTGCATGATACTTGCACCTCCTACTCGTAATGAGTTCTAATTTCCGCTTAATTAGGGTTAGGCAGTGGGACGAAGGAAAGCGGATTATCTGAGGATAACTCTGGAGCAGGCTCAGTGAACCCGCCCGAATTATAGAGCTGTGACAATGAACGTATGGATCCGGCACTGCCGACCTGCAGGACGGAGCTGTTCGATATGCTGTCGACACGTAGCTGATGAATTGTAATTTGCTGATGAATGGTCAGGCTCATATTGCACTCACATCATTATTCGAGCTATCTTGCACATCCGGATCAAGGGTGTTTGTTGCGCTGACAGCGTTATTTGAGTTCGTTAAGCTTCCGGTTAGGAATGATCCTGATCCCGCATACGTCTTGGAAGTGCTATTTGGCGACACTTCCAGGGCGTCTCCAAATTGAATAATGGAGCCGGAGCCAACGCTAACAATTTTGACAAAACCTACGACAGCTGGCATGAGCATCCTCCCTTTGTATAGATGATTTTTGATAAATGGATTGTTTATGGTATAGCTTATGCGGCATTCGCCCAGAGGTTACTATCCAGAAAGTATCCTGAAACGCTCAAGGCGCATATGCTGGTAGAAGTGCTGGAAGGCGGGTGTTTGCTGTGGCATCTAAATGGGATGATATGGAACGGTGGATGGAGAAGCAGCAGATGCCGAAAGGCTTTGAGCTGCTGCGCGAACCGGCTTGGGTAGAGCAATATGTGCGTAAAATGATGACCAAAGCACTGCCCGAAGCGGCTGGTGTTATGATTGGAGGAGGCTCAGCCGCCTTTTCTGAAACACGTCATTTTTTGAATGTGAAGATTACATTGCCGGAAGGCTTTGATAAAGAGCAGCTGCGGTTGTTCGTAAGGGAAGATCGGCTGCGTCTGGATGGACTGCCGAGCGGTAAGCCGGAGACGATCAAGCTGCCTAAGTTTGTGAAGCCAAAGGTGTGCAAAACATTAGTGAAAGACAATTTTATGCACGTGAAGCTTCAGAAGAGGCCAACCAATCGTACCTATCATGAAGCGATTATTCGCTGGTAGTTAACGTATGGAGGAACAGGAAGGGCACAAATCTAGATGAGATGTGCTCTTTTTGTCACGAAATCGACAGGTATTACAGCTGGCTAAAGGCTTCGCTATCCCTTATAATGTCTAATGAACATGTACATATTAGTAAAAAGGGAGTGTGTTCAGTGTCCTTAGTCGATGTAAGCAGTGTTTCTGCTTCGTTATTCATACTTGGAATCGTTTTTTTAATGCTTATTTTCGGTTTGCTGAGCTTTGGTATCCTGCGGATGTTTCAGCAAAAATTTCGTACAGGCTGGTTTAGTTTTGCAGGAGCGGTCGTGAGTTTTGTAGTCTTCATGTACATATTAAATAAGTGGTATCTATAATTTTTTATAGCTGATCACGACCGGAGGTAAGGGCTTGACCTGGACAATTATATGGTTTTTTATTAACATGCTGTTCGTCGTTTCCATTATCAGTTATATGTTTATGCATCGCTCGTACTCGGAATCGAAACGGCTCTCCAATGATTCCGCGTTAATTAATAAGCTCAATACTAGGCGGAAGCTCGTTGGCATTATTAGTATCTTGTTATTTGTAGCGATGTCAGCTAGCTTTATGATCAACATGAGATTAAATGGTTAAATGGAGGCTCTCATTGACGAGAGCTTTTTTTAAATATAAGACTTTATAAGTTTTATTGCTTATAATGGACTTATATCA
>NZ_JBFTSN010000568.1:0-3489 GCF_056400045.1 Paenibacillus sp. 01L418 | reverse complement strand
ATTAAAGACTCATTATATCTATAATAAAGCGAAAAAAACGCTTATTATCAAGTTCAAGTCCGACATTGAAGACTCGTTATATCTATAATTATTTCAAAAAAGGATTTTATACGATGTTAATTGTACTTCTCCTTTTTCAGAAAAAATGTTCTTAACTTTCAATTTTGGTTTGTTTTTTTGCAATGTCAGCTAATTTCGTTTGTTTCAGATGTTGTTCCATCTTCTCTTCCGCTTCTTTCATTGCAGCTTGAATCAAGCATTCTTCACCATGAACAAAATCACATTCAAATAATGATGTTGTACCCTCAATAGCGTGGATAATATCCAAAAACGTAATGTCGTCCTTTTTGCGTGATAGCCGRTAACCTCCGTTTGCCCCAGAAACGGATTCAATCATCCCTGCTTTGACGAGTCTCGTTAAAATTTTGGAAAGATAAGTAGGTGAAACGTTTTGGGATTCCGCCRGCTGCTTGACGCCTATGGGCTTCAAATTAGAAGCTTCTACAAGCATGAGCATGGTGTGAAGTGCATAATTGGTTGCTTTGGAAAATTTCATGTTCTCACCTCAATTACAGACTTATTGTGTCTATAATACCTATGAAGTCGCTAATATGTCAAGTTGTGAAATATTATTATGTAATTAAGTAGTCTCTTGGTTATTACACTTTATGATTATCATTATCTAAATGTATTTGATTATATTGCTTCAAAAATGCTGCTAATTCATATAAAATAACGAATGAGCTTGACGCAAGCGTCATTAGAGATTTATTTGCCAAAGTTTAATGTACATAAGAAAAACCTCGCTACGAATAGCGAGGTTTATTTTTAATGAGATGCTGAATATTCTTCTAGCTCGGAAGCTGGATCAAACTTCTCCTTGCTCATAGCAAAGGCAGCTGAAAGAGCAATGACGGATGGAATGATGGCCCAAGCAAAAGTATGAACGAGTGACGAGGACAGTGTTTCAGTTATTTTATCAAGAATCTGAGAAGGAATGCTCTCCCTTGTCTCAGGTGTCAAAATTTTACTTGGATCACTTAGATCAATGAACTCCGACGTTTGACCGCCGCTGCCGAACGATGAAGAAAGCTTATTTGCAAATAAGTGACTTTGAATAATACCAAATACCGTAATTCCAAGCGTCATTCCCAGTTCCCGAGTGAAGCTAAGTGTAGAGCTTGCAGAGCCTCGCTGCCTAGCAGTAAATCCATGTATGGCAGAATTGCTTAGAACAGAAAACGATGAGCCGATGCCAAGACCAACTAAAATCATAAAGATTGTAACCGTAAATCGGGATGAATCGGGTGTTAAAGTAGTCAGTAGAGCCATGCCGCCCACTAGCAGAAACAACGTCGAAATCATGATGGAGCGATAACTAAACTTGGAGAGCAGAATACCGCCGCCAGCAGCGGTGACAACAGATCCGACCATCATAGGAAGCAACACGAGCCCCGAGTTTGTAGCTGAGCCTCCAAGTACCCCTTGAACGTAGATTGGGATGTAAACGGAAGCTGTTATAAATGCTGCACCGCTAAAAATAGCCATTAAATTGCTCGTGGAATAAAGCCGATTTTTGAACATGCTGAAGGTGATGATCGGTTCTTCTGCGTGGCGTTCAATAAATATAAAAGTGACCAATAATACGGCAAAAGCTAAAAACAAACCTATGATCGTGAAGGAGTCCCAATCGTATTTTTTACCTCCTAGCTCCAGCGCGAACATGAGACAAAGAATTGAAGTTACGAGCGTTATTGCGCCCATGTAGTCGATTTTTTGTTTAGAATGCTCAACAGACTCTTTGTAAAAATAAGCAATCATTACAAATGCAATGATTCCTATTGGTAAATTGATGTAGAAAATCCAGGACCAATGAACATAATCTGCAATATAAGCGCCAATTAGAGGTCCGAATATGCTGGAAATACCATACGCAGCACCAAACAATCCGCCTATCTTCCCACGTTTTTCAGGTGCGACCACATCAAACATAATTGTGAATGCAATGGGTACAAGTGCTCCGCCGCCAATACCCTGTATCGCGCGATAAATACTTAGCTGTACAATAGATTCCGCTGTACCGCATAAAGCTGAGCCGATCATGAATACGATAATTCCGAAAACAAAGAAACGCTTGCGACCATACATATCAGATAACTTACCAAATATCGGCATACCAGCCATCTCTGCGATCATATAAGCAGAAGTCACCCACATTAATTTGTCAAACCCGCCAAGGTCCCCTACGATTGTCCCCATCGCAGTTGCTAATATGGTGTTATCCATCGATGCCATCAGTGTAGCCAGCAGAAGTGCTGCAATGATTACACCTACTTTATTTCCTTTTGCCATTTCCATTGTTTCTCGTTCCCTCCACTTTGTTCAATTGACAATGTAATTGCCACTCCCTTTTTTTATCTCGACGACCGATTGTCTTGAATAAATATAATTATAGTTATAAGTATCTTGATAATCGAGATAATATTATAGTAAGAGGAGCTTCATTTTTTGTCAAGCTATCAATAACTACCGTCAGTTGAATTTTATTGGATGGGAGATATCAGATTGGATTGGAGGGTCACAAGGTTTAAGGGTCACTGTACGATTGATGTAATCACGATTAGAAAGGATGACAACATATGATTTCCTTCTTAACTTTATGTGCGTGCTTCGTTGGCGGCATTATTTATATTTTATACGCAGGAGTAGGTATCATTAGAGATGACGAAATTCAGCAAGACCAAATAATTAGCAATTTTAAATGATAAAGAAGCAAGCCCTGAGGGCTTGCTTCTTTTGTAGTATAGTTATAAATGGCACAAAAACAGTTCCTAAATCCTCGAATATATTCGAAAGAACATAATTATTACTGTTTGTTACTTCCCTTCCTTCACAAACAACTCAATACGATTTTTTATCGAATCTCGGATCTCTGCGAATGCAGTATTGATTTCTTCTTCTGTACCTGTCGCTTTTGCGGGGTCGTCGAAGCCCCAATGCCATCTTTGCGCTTTGTCGTTACTTACAACCGGACAGTTATCGTTAGCATGACCGCAAAGCGTGATGATGTAATCTGCTTGTTTTAAAATTTCAGGATCAATGACATCCGAAGTATGATTGGAGATATCGATGCCTGCTTCTTTCATGGTTTGAACCGCACGGGGATTTAAGCCATGAGCTTCTAGACCAGCACTCATCACTTCATATTTGCCGCTGCCCATTGCCTTCAAAAATCCGTCGGCGATTTGGCTTCTGCAAGAGTTTCCAGTACACAGAAAATAAACGAGTGGTTTGTAGTTCATTATTATCGGCCTCCTATATTCTCGAGTTAACTTTTACGATCTCTTCTTGAAATCTCGTTTTGCCCATTTTCGAGCTAATCCAAGCATTTATTAATATGGCGATTAGAACCAATATAGCGGTAATTACGGCAATCAGCAGCCATACATTAATGCTTGTTGAATGGATGAAATGCAGCCACATATACAA
>NZ_JBFTSN010000567.1:0-3490 GCF_056400045.1 Paenibacillus sp. 01L418 | reverse complement strand
CGATGGAATTGTATTTAGCTGTAACCAAAAAATCTCCTCTTTCTTTGAGTAGTGATCAAAGACCAGTGGTCAATATCTCTTGGAATGAAGCCATTTATTTTTGTAATTTACTGTCCCTGAATGCAGGATTAACAGAGTGTTACTCATTCAGTCAGGATGGAGATCATATTGAATGTGATTGGGAATCTGATGGCTATCGCCTCCCGACAGAGGCAGAGTGGCAATATGCGTGTAAAGCAGGAACAGCTGGCTATCAATACGGAGAGATTGATAAAATCGCTTGGTACAATGGAAATTCGGGAGACAGCATTCATGAAGTAGGTAAAAAAGAACCCAACGCATGGGGTTTATATGATATGTTAGGAAATGTCTGGGAATGGTGCTGGGATTTATATGATGAGCAGGTATATGGCTCATATCGCATTTTTCGGGGCGGCAGCTGGGCTGAAGAAGCGAGAGGCTGCGGAGCTACTTGTCGTCGTCGCAGTCATCCGTCATTTTGTATTGACGACCTTGGGTTTCGCCTTGCCAAATCATGTTAACGATTGATAATAACCGCGGAGGTATAGACCTCGGCGGTTATTTCTAATTCCTATTAAGCTATTTGCTATTCATAAGCTCACGCAGCGCATCAGCAAATTTGGAGATTCCTAAACCAATTTCAGCTTCTTTTGCTCGAGCAAAAGTAAATCTTACGAAACCAGAATCCGATCCGTACACACTACCAGGAACAAAAACAATCCCTCTTTTAATGGACTCCTCCAGCAGCTTTCCATCGTGAACATCCGGAACTAGCTTACACCATAGATGAAGACCACCTTGTGGGGCAGTGAACGTAACCAATCCTGGAAGTTCCTTCTGCAATGCTTCAATAAGTAAATCTCGTTTATATTGGRGCTGCATTCGCAAGCGGTCAAGATGAGGTTCAAAGTAATTGGACTTCAAAAATTGTGCCGCTACCTGCTGCGGTATAACGCTAAGTCCAAAATCCATTTGCTGCCTTGCGTCAGCAAGTCTCTCCACAATGGAGTTAGGGGCAACCATCCAACCTATTCGCATGCCAGATGCAGCTATTTTGGAAAAAGAACCGATATAGAGGACAGACCCAATTGAATCCATTGATTTCAGCGGTGAAGGCGGTAAACCTTCATAGTCCGTTAAGCTAAATGGGTCATCCTCGACAATAGGTAGCGCCAACTCGCTTGCGACGTCAAGCAGCTGTTTGYGGCGTTCAACACCGAACACTGTACCTGTTGGGTTCTGATAGTTGGGGTTCATGAACACCATTTTGATCCGATGTTTTTTGTATAAAGCACGAATGTCCTCAGGACATACCCCTTGACTGTCAACAGGAAGTCGGAACAACCTAAGCCCAGCTGATTGAAACATAGGCAGAGAATAGCAGTAGGAAGGATCTTCAATCGCAACCGCGTCGCCAGGCGACAACAAACACTGGGTTATTAAATATAACGATTGCTGAGATCCCGATGTGATCAAAATCGATGATTCCGTTGTCTTAATACCCCGATGTTGATCTAGATAGGATACCAATGCTTGTCTAAGCGGAATATACCCTTGAGGATTATCATAACCCAAATATGAAGTATATTTATTCTCGCTCATCAACGTTGTAATTTCATCATTTGGAGCCAAATCTGCCGACAGCTCACCGCTAGCAAAATCGATGAGAGAGGGGTTTTGATTGAGCGCTTCACGAATTCTTCGCATAAAGGGCAAGTTAGGTAGAAAGCTGCCGCCCTCAGCGTACCGACTCCAATTAGGCGTGTGCTTGGGAGTGGCTCCCCATTTTGTTTTGGATACACGCGTTCCACTGCCTGTCTGACTTTCAATAATCCCCATCGATCGAAGCTCGGCAAATGCCAAAATGACTGTACTGCGGTTTACGCCTAGTTGTTCAGCCAATTTTCTCTCAGATGGAAGCAAGCTGCCAGGAGGGAATTCACCGTAGGAAATCCGTCTTTCTAGATGATCGGTAATTTGTTTATATATAGGAATTTTACTTTTCCTCTCAAGTTCCCACATCAGGTTCACATCCCTTGCTTGTAAATAAAACATTATAGTCATGATTATCATACCACTGATTTTCAAACTGAAAGAGGCTGTTTTCAACCTAACTATGACAGTTAAATGAAAACCAATCGAATTGGATGGTAGTAATTCATCCGATTTGGATGGTTCGTTTTTTCGCTTTTTATTTTATGATAAACGTTAATTCACATTTCAATGAACTGCACGTATTAGGGATCAAAAATATACTGCTAACATATAGGGGGAAATCATATGCAAGTACCTATCGGCGTATGGATCGTATCTTTTATAATCGTAGCCATTCTTTCATGGATTACATTCTGGATCACGAACAAAGCGTATTCAAGACGTTGGGAAGATCATGATGACAGCAACCTAAATAATTAAAAAAATGATTGTGAGCTACAACAAACAAATAGCACAGGAAGTGGAAATCAGTAACGACAAAAGCTTTGTTGTTACTGGTTTTTTTATGTTCATCTGCGTAGTTTCTGACGATAAAAAATAAAAGGTCAATATTCAATTTTTACTTGCATTTTGCAAATAATTGCGTTATAAATAGATCAAGAGGTGAAACAAGTGGAGAACACTAGAGAGATGTTTCAAATAATGACTCGCCGGTTTGGGCTTCTGGATAAAAATTGTTGCACAGCGGGCGGAGTGGATATCTCATTAATTCAAAGCCATATTATTTATGAGATCGATCGAAAACATAATCCATCGATTCAGCAGGTGGCGGATTCACTATCCATAGACATCACTACGTTTAGCCGCCAAGTTCAAAGCCTTGTGAAGTTAGGATTGGTGAAGAAAACACAACTTCCTGAAGACCGGAGAATCAATATTTTAACGTTAACGACTGAAGGCAAGTACATTTCAACAGTCATTGATGGCCAAATGAATGACTATTTAAAAGAGGTCTTTTCGCATATGTCTGAATTTGAACAAGACATGGTCATAAACTCGATAAAATTGCTTAACGAAAGCATGGCAAAATCGAAAGTATGTTGTACAACACTGGGATAATTATTTATCCCTTTAAAAATCATTAATACTTGCAATTTGCAAATAATATTGAGGAGGAAATAATATGATGAAAAGTATTCCTATTAACCAAATTAGCTGCTGTGAGGTACATGACAACGAAAAAAGCAATTTGCCAATTGCAATTATAGGAGCTGGACCGGTAGGTCTTGCGGCTGCTGCACATTTACGTTTAAAAGGAGAGTCATTTTTACTTTTAGAAGCTGGTTGCGATATCGGAGCAAATATTAAAAAATGGGAGCATGTAAGACTCTTTTCCCCATGGGAATATAACATCGATAAAGCAGCTAAACAATTGTTGCTTTTAACCAACTGGATCACACCACAAAATACGGATATTCCAACAGGGAAAGAACTTGTAGAACAATATTTAAAGCCTCTATCAGAGCTCTCTGAA
>NZ_JBFTSN010000566.1:0-3491 GCF_056400045.1 Paenibacillus sp. 01L418 | reverse complement strand
CTCTCTAAACACAGCTTCGCCGTCCCTAACAGGACGGCGAAGCATCAACACGTATAATTGCCGGACAATTTATTCTAGATCTTCGAACTCTTCATMGTCTTCATCAGGTTTGAAATTAGCCTGAGTTGCTGCTGCAGACAAGTTGCTCGCATCGCGAATTTGCTTTTCAATAACTTCGGCAACATCCTTGTGATCTTTCAAATATTGCTTCGCATTCTCACGACCTTGGCCCAGACGCTCGCCATTGTAAGAGAACCATGCTCCGCTCTTCTGAACGATATCCATCTCAACACCGATATCAACAAGTGTACCTTCTCTGGAAATACCTTCGCCGTACATGATGTCCACCTCAGCTTGCTTAAACGGTGGAGCAACCTTGTTCTTAACAACCTTAATACGAGTACGGTTACCTATCATGTCATTGCCTTGCTTCAGCGTCTCAATACGACGTACGTCAAGACGTACGCTTGAGTAGAATTTCAATGCGCGTCCGCCTGGTGTTGTCTCGGGGTTACCGAACATAACGCCGACTTTCTCACGCAATTGGTTAATAAAGATCGCAATTGTTTTCGATTTGCTGATTGCTCCCGATAGCTTTCTCAAAGCCTGAGACATCAGACGAGCTTGAAGACCTACGTGAGAATCACCCATGTCGCCTTCGATTTCAGCTTTCGGTACGAGTGCCGCAACGGAGTCAATAACGATAATATCTACCGCGCCGCTTCTTACAAGAGCTTCGGCAATTTCCAAAGCTTGTTCGCCTGTATCAGGCTGCGAAAGCAATAGCTCATCAATATTTACACCAAGCTTGCTTGCATAAAGCGGGTCAAGCGCATGCTCGGCATCGATAAAGGCAGCTTGTCCGCCAATTTTTTGAACTTCAGCAATCGCGTGAAGCGCAACTGTCGTTTTACCAGAAGATTCTGGTCCATATATTTCGATAACCCGTCCACGCGGTAATCCGCCTATTCCCAAAGCAATATCTAGAGCAAGCGAACCGCTAGGCACGGTCTCAACTTGCATGTGTGTGGATTCTCCCAATTTCATGATGGAGCCTTTACCAAATTGTTTCTCAATTTGACGCAAAGCCATTTCTAGTGCAGCGCGAYGATCCGACAAGAAACTCACATCCTTCTTTATTTATAATTTTATGATACCTTTTTTCCGGCAGGTTGACAAGCATTTTTTCGAACATACATTCGCCTTTTCGCTTCGCCCCCTTAAATGGACATAAAAAAACCGCAGCAAAGATAATCTTCGCTACGGTTCTTCCGATAACTAAGCTTTATTATAACGGTCAAACCGTCAATTGACAAACATTATTTATGGCAATCATCCATTTACCAAACATGCATCTGCCATTCCTAATCAGCAAAATTACCGTGCTTGCAGCGCAAGCCACAAACGATACAAAGCAGACTTTACTGCTCGCATTCTTATCATGCCTCTGCCGCCGCTCAAATTCAGCGTATGAACAGCGGTCGGTTTGCCGCGCTCGGCAATTCCTACATAGACAAGCCCCACTGGCTTGCCTTCTGATTGTGCTGGTCCAGCAACTCCTGTCAAAGAAACGCCAAAATCAGCATCGGAGAGTTCTCGAACCCGCTCTGCCATTAAAGCGGCAGTCGAATCGCTAATCGCTCCAGGAGCCCCTTCGCCTTCAAGTTGAGTCATCGGAATGCTGAGCATATGATGCTTCATTATATTGGTGTAGGTGACAACCCCTCCTACGTACTCTCCACTGCTTCCAGGAACGTTTGTAATTAGCTCGGCAAGCAAACCCCCACTAATGCTTTCCGCGCTCGCCAGCTTGCGTCTTGAGGCTCTCAGCAGTTGTATAACCTCCTCCTCAAGAGGGATATCCTGCTCTGCATACAAATACTCGCCTACCCGATTCTTAATCTGCTGCACACTTTTATCGATTTTCAGATCAGCCTCAATGGAAGAGCTCGCTTTGGTCGATACGCGTATCGAAACCTCGCCTTCCTTTGCATAAGGTGCGATCGTAGGATCAAGCTGCCCATCAATTAGATCCAGAAGCTTAGCTTCGAGGTTGGATTCACCTATCCCCGCAAACTTTAAAATGCGAGAATAAAGCGGATTGGCCTCTCCCAACATCGAACGCAGCCACCCTTCGCCGGCGCCTTCCATCATCGGCTTCATTTCACGCGGCGGTCCCGGCAGCAGCAAATAAAGTGTTCCATCAACAGACAAACCGTTGCCAACTGCTAAGCCTGTTGTATTTTCCAACGGAACCCCGCCATCGATCATCAAAGCCTGACGACGATTGCTCTCCACCATATGAATGCCGCGCGAGCTGAACATCTGCTCAATTGCTGACATAGACGGCTCATGAATACTCAGCTCACGGTTCAAATAATCAGCTAATACATCTTTTGTAAGATCATCTTGTGTTGGTCCGAGTCCGCCAGTAAAAACAAGCAAATCCGCTCGGCTTCTGCCGATCTCAATGGCTTGCCTCAGGCGAGCAGAATTATCCCCAACTACAGTCTGAAAATAGACGTCTACACCCAACTCTGCAAGCTTCTGCGATAAGTATTGGGCATTCGTATTAACAATTTGCCCGAGCAGCAGCTCTGTCCCGACTGCAATAATTTCTGCTTTCATGATTCAAGTTCTCCTTCATATTCAAATGTATGAGTAAATACAGGCATATAAGCAAAAGCATCTCCCCTTTTTGACGGAAAGATGCTTTACCATTATTCTACCGGAATCAGATGTTTGTTTTTCAAGAAATAATCAATGCCTGAGTAAACCGTAATAGCAGCTGCTACCCAGCTTGCGATAACATCGAATGGAAAATCAATAAAATTGAATGGGAAATTATTAATAAGGAGAGCGATAATCATCGTAATTTGAATCGCCGTCTTCCATTTTCCCCAAGTGCTGGCAGCCATAACAGAACCCTCTAAAAGTGCGATTTGACGAAGTCCTGTAACAGCAAACTCTCTACTGATAATAACAATGGCAATCAGCGCATTAAGTTTATCCATTTCAACAAGTGAAATGAGAACTGCCGCCACGAGAAGCTTATCCGCCAAAGGGTCAAGCAGCTTGCCGAGGTTAGTTACAATTTTGTTTTTCCTTGCAATATAACCATCTAGACCGTCTGTGCTTGCTGCCACAATAAAAATGAGTGCCGCTGCAATTTGATTGTATGTAATGGAGAAGTCAGAAATCGTGAACGACCCCAAATCCACTTTAATAAGCAGAAAAAACATAATAACCGGCACCAAAAATATTCTGGCTAGTGTAATGCGGTTCGCCAGATTCACGCAATTCCCTCCTCAGATCGATCTAACTCATAGGTGTGCGTTACGCGAACCCTTTGTTTGTAAAAAAAATCAGATTTTTGTCCCAGCTGCAATTCATTTGTTAAGCAGCTTTGAGTGACCGCATGTGTTTTTTCTCTCATCTATGTATCCCCCAGATCCAACTGTAAAGCTGTCTAAACAAGTATAATACATGCC
>NZ_JBFTSN010000565.1:0-3492 GCF_056400045.1 Paenibacillus sp. 01L418 | reverse complement strand
CACTTAAAGGATAAGATTCATTCATTACTAAAGGGAGCGTTCAAAAAGTAAATTCTTGAGATAGTTGGCAATGTTGAAGAATTAATTGAAGTAAAGAATTAAAAGTTCCATTTTGCTAACGGGAGACTTTAGTTGAATACAACAGGGAGCAGATTGCGATCGGGCAGCTGCTCTATTTTTCATTAAGCTAAAGGGCAGGTTAGTGTAGTTAATATTCCCTAAATTTCCTCATTGTGAGACTCTTTTGGGAGTATCTTTCATAGAGTTCCGGATTTCATCAAGTAGATTTGATGGGATTTTATTTATTAATATAATGAAAATGTAAACAAATGTATATGAAAGTAAGAACTTATCTATTTTTCTATGGCTAACACGTCTCATACTATTAACTGTGAGGAGGCCACTTGGTAAGGAATGGGTGCCCGGGAATGACGAGTACTCAAGTTAGCAGTACGAAAACCCGAATATATCATTTCATACGAGGAAATGAGGATGAGGAAATGCAGTCAAGCCGAAGGAATCAACAAAGATGTTCGTTATTGTTATCGTTGGTCTTATTTTTTTCTATCATATTTTCTGTTCATCCATCGATAACGTACGCAGACGGAACATTAAATGCAGAAGAAATCACGCAACAAGCACCGGATAACTCATTACCGGAAACAGTGCCTGGTTCTGAAGTAGCTTCGGATCCTGAAACTGTCCCAGATGCCAACCTCGAAGAGCCATTCGCTGTGCAGCAGCCAGGAATGGATGCTGCACCAACGGTTTTAGCTAGCGTCYGGGAGAACTATGCGTTGAAGAAGGATGTGAAAGTATCCGGCAATGAAGTTCCGGACGGACTTTTTCCTAAATTTGCCGTCGATGGAGACTCGTCTACACGCTGGTCTTCCGATAAATACGATGATCAGTGGTTTGAAGTAGATTTAGGCGAAAAGAAGGAGATCGGCCAAGTTATCATTCGTTGGCAGACGCCAGCTACATCCTACCGCGTGCTGACTTCGGTCTATGGTGATAATTGGGAGAACATTACACTTGAGAATGATGGCATTATTAATTGCCAAGGTGGAACGGAAGTCCTAAATTTTCTGTCACGAGAAGCAAGATACGTCAAGTTTGTAGGGGTTGAGCGGAAACCGGCTGATGGCATTCTGTATGGGTACTCATTCTATGAGTTCGAGGTATACAGCGAAGATCCACTAGAGAAAATCATCAAAGGGATTCACGGCATTGAACCGATCAGTCAAGGACAGACCGAGTTCCCATTCCCGGCTGTACCAGAAGGTTATCAAATCTCCATCTACGGATCGGATGCGCTGCCTGTCATTGACAAGGAAGGCGTCATTCACCCCCCATTGGTGGATAAAAAGGTTCATGTGATGCTGCAAGTACAAAGCCTGGAGGACCCAACGCAGAAAGCGATAACGCCGTCATTCGAAGTTACGGTCACAGGATTAAATCAACAGATCGAAGGGCTGAATGAGGAACCGAAAGTAATTCCGTCCCTGCAAGAATGGATTGGGAGAACAGATCAATATACATTATCGTCTGCAGCGAAGATTGTCTATAATGACCCGTCGTTAGCCAAATCAGCAGCTATCGTCCAAGAAGATATGAAAGCGATTACGGGACGGGAATTGACTGTTACCCAAGGGACACCATCCATCGGAGATCTGTACTTGTCCTTAAATCCGACGGATAAGGTCTTAGGTCAAGAAGGTTACATACTCGATATCGGTGATTATGTAGCCATTACGGCGCCGACGGTAAAGGGTGTCTTCAGCGGAACGCGTTCCGTGCTGCAAATTCTGAAGCAGGATGAAGGTCATGACCAGATTCCGAAGGGGCAGTCCCGCGACTATCCGAAATACGAGACACGCGGATTTATGATCGACGTGGCTCGCAAATTCTATACGATTGATTTCTTGCGGGATTACGTGAAGATGATGGCTTGGTATAAGATGACGGATTTGCAAATCCATTTGAATGATGATATAGGTAATCGCGGTGCGTTTCGGTTAGAAAGCGAGAGGTATCCGAATTTATCAAGTATAGATGGTTTTTATACGAAAGAAGAGTTCCGCGATTTGCAGCGGTTAGGTCAAGATTATGGTATTAATATTATACCTGAAATCGATACGCCGGGGCATTCGCGTGCTTTTACGACATTAGATCCTTCTCTGGGGAATGATTCGCATCTCGACGTCTCAAAACCCGAGACCGTGGAATTTGTCAAGAATTTGTGGAGTGAATATCTTGATGGCTGGAAAGGCGGAGACCCTACATTTCTCGGTCCTGATGTTCAAATTGGAACCGATGAATACAAAGGAAACACGGAAGATTTCAGAAAATATATGGATACCATGATCAAATTCATCAATAGCAAAGGGAAACATCCTTTGTTGTGGGGCGGATTGCAAGAGTACGCCGGTAAGACACCGATCAGCAATGAAGCGACCATGGCGATCTGGCACTTACCGTATGGCGGACCGCAGCAAGCAATCGATCTTGGTTATAACATCATTAACATCAATAATAGCTATTTATATCTCGTACCCCGACTATATGCCGATTATTTAAATACGTCACTCTTATATCAGGAATGGGAGCCTGTAAAATGGTACGGTGCGACGCTGCCTTTTGGCCATCCGCAATTAAAAGGCGGCATGTTCGCACTTTGGAACGATATTTCGTATGAAGCGGGGCTATCGATGGATGATACTCATGTCCGCTTGGTCCCTGCCATGCAGGTCCTTTCCGAGAAAATGTGGCACGGCGCGAGAAGCGATGTAGACTACGACACCTTTGTGAAGACGGCCGCGAAGATGGGCGATGCGCCGAATACCCACCTTTCCTATGATGTGAAAGTCAAAAATACGGAAGGAATCGTCCTTGATTATTCGTTCGAAAACAATTCCATCGACGCATCCGGTAATGGATACGATGCAAGAAGCAATAACGTCGATTTTGTCAAAGGAAAATATGGGCAAGGCGCCCACTTCAACGGCGGTACTAGTTATTTGGATACACCTCTCAACAGCTTAAACTTTGGTTGGACCGTCTCCATGTGGATTAACCCGGATGCGGACAATCCGGACGATACCGTATTAATGGAATCGCCTGCGGGAACGGTAAAATTAAAGCAACACGGCACCAAGGGTAAATTAGGATTCTCTAAAGAAGGATATGATAGCGCATTCAATTACAAAGTGCCGGCTGGCCAATGGACTCATCTTCTCATCACGGGGGACAGCAATGGCGTCTCGCTCTATGTGAACGGGAATGAATACGTCGAGAAGCTGGCGCAGCCAGTGCAGCGCATTCAGACGCTTGTCCTGCCTGTCGCGAAAATCGGCGGCACAACCAACGCGTTCAAAGGAACGATCGATAATCTACAAGTCTATAATCGCTTCATTCCGCTGCTCGATGTGAACAACTATGCGCTGCATCAGGTAACCGATGCCTCGGGATTAGAGGCGGCATGGGTACCTT
>NZ_JBFTSN010000564.1:0-3506 GCF_056400045.1 Paenibacillus sp. 01L418 | reverse complement strand
CTGAGCAATTCAAGTCATTGGATGATTTAAAAGGTAAAAAAATCGGTATTCAAAAAGGCTCGATTCAAGAAGGCATTGCACAGGAAATCGCCGATGCGAAGTTAACGGCTTTAGCTAAAATTCCTGAACTGATTTTGGAGCTGAAGAGCGGTCGTGTTGATGC
Source organism: Paenibacillus sp. 01L418 (assembly GCF_056400045.1). Taxonomy (NCBI): domain Bacteria; kingdom Bacillati; phylum Bacillota; class Bacilli; order Caryophanales; family Paenibacillaceae; genus Paenibacillus; species Paenibacillus sp. 01L418. Next base: position 3,343 of record NZ_JBFTSN010000564.1, on the reverse strand, counting down.
CATTATTCTAGAAAAACCGGTAGCGGATCAATACGCAGTGGTCCAAACGGATATTGCAGTTTCTGAAGTGAAGATTGAGCAGCCGGTAGAAGAAGCTGGCGTGTCTATTGCTGTTAAGAAGGGCAATCAAGATTTGCTTAATAAAATTGATGGAACGATTGCTCGTTTGAAGGAAAGTGGCGAAATTGATCGTTATGTCGTTGAGGCCAATGAGCTGGTTGGAGAATAAAGAGCGGACGGAGTAGTTGAATATGGATTTAAACTTCGGTTTCCTGACAGAGTATTGGCAATTTTTTTTGAGAGGAGCCTTGGTCACGCTGGAGCTGTCTTTCTTCGGCGTGGCGCTCGGCACAGTGCTTGGGGTTGCCGTTGCATTAATACGAATCTCGCGCTTCTGGCCGGTTAAGTTTTTGGCCTCTACCTATATTGAGATCATTCGAGGAACCCCAATGCTCGTACAAATCTTTATTATCCATTATGGACTGACTGGATTTGGTATAAATCTGCCGCCTTTCATTTCCGGAGTGGTGGCGCTTACAATTAATAGTTCTGCCTATATGGCTGAGGTATTTCGAGCGGGAATCGAAGCGATCGACAAGGGACAGACGGAGGCGGCTCGATCCTTGGGGCTGAGCAGAGGTATGGCGCTTCGGTACATCGTGCTGCCGCAAGCCTTTCGCAATATGCTGCCGGCCATTGGCAATGAATTCATTATTATTATTAAAGACTCCTCGCTTATATCCGTCATTAGTATTGCGGAGCTAATGTACAATGCTCGGACGGTTCAGAGCGTCACCTTCTCGCCGATGGAGCCGCTGTTAGTCGCTTGTGCATTATATTTTATCATGACATTTACATTATCCAGGCTGCTTGCTGTGCTAGAGAGGAAGTTGAGAAGCTGATGATAGTCGTAAAAGGGCTGCGCAAATCTTATGGAAAAAACGAAATATTGAAGGGGATAGACACGGTAATTCGCAAAGGCGAGGTTGTTGTTGTTATCGGACCAAGCGGATCAGGGAAAAGCACCTTTCTTCGTTGTTTGAATCGATTGGAGGAGCCGTCGGCTGGTCATATTCAGCTGAATGATTGTGAAATTATAAATAAACAGTCGGAGTTAAATCGGATTCGTCAAGAAATGGGCATGGTGTTTCAGCATTTTAATTTATTTCCGCATATGACCGTCTTGGAAAATTTAACCCTTGCTCCGCGTAAGCTAAAGAAGCTGAGCAAAGAGCAGGCAAATGTAGAAGCTGTGGAGCTGCTGCGCTTAGTGGGGCTCGAAGACAAGAAAGATGCCTATCCAGATCGTCTCTCAGGCGGACAAAAGCAGCGTGTTGCGATAGCGAGAGCGCTTGCCATGCAGCCTAGCGTAATGCTGTTTGATGAACCAACGTCAGCACTCGATCCTGAGATGGTTGGCGAGGTGCTTGAAGTCATGCGGAAGCTTGCTCAAAACGGAATGACGATGGTTATTGTAACGCATGAAATGGGTTTTGCCCGCGAGGTTGGCGATAGGCTGCTGTTTATGGATGGCGGCTGCATTGTTGAAGAGGGAGTGCCGCTGAAGGTATTCCAAAATCCTCAGCACCCGCGAACGCAAGATTTTTTGGCAAAGGTTTTATAGCAGCAAGGTCGTTTAGTTTGTAAATTCCTGGTGGTTAATAATCAATCCAGGTTTTTTTATAACAGTAATTGAATATTGTATACAAATTTGTAGGGAGTGATTTCATCGATATGACATCTACCAAATCTACAGCGGTTGTCATGGAGCAGTCGGATCGATACGGCGCACACAATTACCATCCGCTGCCTATCGTTATTTCGGAGGCTGAAGGTGTCTGGGTGAACGACCCTGAAGGCAATCGGTATATGGATATGCTCAGTGCGTACAGCGCTCTTAATCATGGTCATAGGCATCCAAAGATTATTCATGCACTTAAAGATCAAGCGGATAAAGTAACGCTCACTTCGCGAGCTTTTCACAATGATAAGCTGGGTGAGTTTTATGAAAAGCTCGTTAATTACACGGGTAAAAATAAAATTTTGGCAATGAACACGGGGGCAGAAGCAGTGGAAACCGCCATTAAGGCGGTTCGTCGCTGGGCATATCGTGAGAAAGGTGTGGAGCACGACCAAGCGGAAATTATCGTTTGTATGGGCAATTTTCATGGTCGGACGATAACGGTCACTTCCTTCTCTTCAACGGAGGAATACAAAAAGGATTTTGGACCATTTACGCCAGGCTTCAAGTTAGTTCCTTACGGTGATTTGGCTGCTCTTGAACAGGCGATTACACCAAATACAGCTGCCTTTCTCGTTGAGCCGATTCAAGGGGAGGCGGGCATCATTATTCCGCCGGAAGGATATTTGTCGGGAGCCTATGCATTGTGCAAACAAAATAATGTGCTGTTCGTGGCGGATGAAATTCAAACCGGTTTTGGACGTACAGGCAGACGCTTTGCGTGTGATTGGGAAAATGTAACGCCAGATGTTTATATTATGGGCAAAGCGCTGGGCGGCGGGGTAATGCCCATTTCGGCAATCGCCGCAAACGATACGATTTTAAACGTGTTTGAGCCTGGATCGCATGGATCTACGTTTGGCGGCAACCCACTGGCTTGTGCCGTCTCTGCAGCAGCAATTGATGTCATTGAGGAGGAGAAGCTGGCAGAGCGTTCGGATGAACTGGGGAAATATTTTCGAGAACAATTAGCTGAAATTAGTTCACCGCATATTGTGGAAATTCGCGGTAAGGGCTTGTTTATCGGTTTGGAGCTTGATACAGCAGCTAGGCCATACTGTGAACGTCTGATGGCGAAAGGGCTATTGTGCAAAGAAACACATGACACGACCATTCGGTTCGCGCCGCCGCTCATTATAACGAAAGAAGAGATCGATTGGGCGATAGAAAGGATTGCGCTTGTGCTTCAATCCGAATAAGGGATGAATTTGCGGACGGAGACAGGTTAAGGAAGGGGATGTTCACTTTGGGAAGCATTGGGGAAGCGAATCTTAACAAGACGGGGAGGACGGATTTTATGGCGAGCAAAAAAGTGAGACTCATAAGCGTTCCGTTCTGGATGGGCGGAAGCCGCGCAGGATCGGAGCTTGGACCGGAAAGCATTATTCAATCAGGGCTAGCGCGTCAAATCAGAAGTATGGGATTTGATTTAGTTGGCAACTACGAGGTCAGCTGCCCGAGGCATGGCGTGCTTGATCCGAAGCAGCCCAAGATGAAATATTTTCCCGAAGTGAAAGAGATGAGCGGGCTAGTAGGTGAACAGGTCTATCGCGCAGTGCTTGCGGACTCCTTTCCTCTCGTATTAGGAGGGGACCATAGTGT
>NZ_JBFTSN010000563.1:0-3535 GCF_056400045.1 Paenibacillus sp. 01L418 | reverse complement strand
ATTATAGAGCGTGATCACGGATCAGCCGGCATCGACCGCGTTAATACGCTTGGTTATTTGTTTACGCCGGATATTAACCTTGCAAGCAAAAGCTTGAGTGACCATACACGTGAGTACATTAAGAAAAATGGCTATGCTGCACTGAAGGAACTGGACTATTGGATGAATGTGGACAGCCGTGGTGAACGGTTTACGCAGCAATATGGCAATATACTAAACGTTAATTCGCCGCTCCCACCGTTTAATTTATGCCATCTCATCTCGGCTACAAACGCTGAGGGCAAGCTGCTTGAAAATGCTTATGATTATTGCATGAATGTAACGGCAGAGAATATTACGAACTTTATTTCCAGCGAGGAAAAACAATCCGGCGAGGAATTCGCTATTCATGATTATATTAGCAACATTCGGACCAATATTGCTCAAATGAACAAAATGTACCCGGCTAACTACGATTACAACATTATCGGAGCTTCTTCGGCGGTACTGCCGATCGAGGAAATGACGACTTATTTGGCCTACCGACTTTTCAACAAAATGGACAAGATGTTTGAAAAGGCGCCGAGTCAGGACGATGTAGAGAAATTTGCTCGCAAGCTTGGCATTGATCTCGAAACGATGATGAAAACCTTTGACTCACGAGTGCCTGAGCCGCTGCCAGGCTTCGAGAACAGCGAGCGACTCAGCTACAATAACGTGGTGAAAATGCAAGCCGTGAACATGGATACGGAGCTGGAGCAAAACTTTTTGGCTCGTGCGCGCGAGGAATATATTAAGGCCAAGAAACAGCTGCCAGGCGAAATTGTTGGGCAATTTACCGATCAAATTCGCCGTACATTTCTCCATCCAGAGCAAGGGCCATTTTATGTATCCCGTCTCCTGCATACTGAGAAAGGCTTCTGCTTGCTGAAGATGCTGCTCTCTTATATTGAGACGCTTCGTGAGGGGCTGTCACGTCTTCCTAAAGAGATCGAAGCAGCTAGAGAGCAAGCCAATGAGCGTATGGGCGATGCGAAGAGCGCGTTCGTATCCAAGGATAAGAAGAAAAACAACTATATCGAAGCAAAAATAAATGAGTACTGGCTGCTTGCTGACGTTGAGCGAATGGAGCAATTGATTGAATTTTATGAGGATCTCCACCAGCTGCTGAACAACGAGAATAACCGCATTTATAACGTATTTACTGAAATTTTGAATGTGCTTAATTCGATTTTTGCCAAAAATGGTGAAATCCTGACAAGCGGCGAGGAACAAGCGGATCATAAAGGAAACAAAACTTATTATTGGAATATCGTAGGCGTACCAGACATCTCCGACGTTATCAGCCGTTTAATGGATAAGAAGGACGGCGATGATCTGATCCGCGACTTTACGCAGGAGCTTCTAGACCATTCGAATCTTTGGGTAAAAGAGCAGGAAATAGATATCGTCAGCTCGATTTCAGAGTTTTTGACGAATAAATTCGGCGATCTGATTACGAAATCAATGGAAGAATTCCTAGTTATGAAATACGGGAATGATGAATCGATTGAGAAGTTTGTTGAGCGTCATATTGCGAGCAAGCTTGATGAGGAAGCTGTGCCTGTATTCCATCTCAGCAACAGCTCAGGCAATTTGCATGTCCCTTCATGGGGGTTTGTGTCCGTGCCTGTGCAGGCGCCGAGCATTTTGAGAGGGATTCGGAATTATCAAAATAACTCGATAGGCAAATCTCACTTTACGATAAAGGAAAGTGAAGTGAAAAACCGGATTTTCTGGCTGAATACGAGAAATGGTGTACCTTTGTTTGTTTATACGCCGCTGAAGGTCTATGAAGAAAGCTATGAACGCACGATTCTCGATAAGGAAGGCATTGGCCGTCATTTGGTGCAGACTGACCGTGTCAATTGGACCTATTTGCCTTCGCCGATTCCAGAGAAATCATGGGGCGATACGTACGTCAACCCACGTGTGAGAAGCTATAATGCAAGGGTTCGCGCTGAGTTTGTCAAAGCCGAGAGCTTCCGTATTATTGAAGAGAAGGGCATAGACAATAACACGAGCAGCCGTTATTCCGTTCGCTTCACGAAGCCGTTCCAGTTATCGGATGCGTTAAAACCGTTCAATATGCAGCTTGATGGCGCGAAGCCGAATTTAGGTGAAGTTAAGCGAGCAGTAAATGAGCTGAAGCGCCTTTTATCCGAGGGGCTGGAGCTTGAATCGACAAAAGATATTTTCGGCAGCTTTACAGAGGAGCTTGCACAAGAAAATCTCATTCGTTCGCCGGAGCAGCTAAGACGGGTTCGTGAGGAATTGGCGAAGTATGAATCCATCTCTGTAAAATTAGTCGAGCTTGAGCAGCTGCTTATGCAGCACCAAGATGATGAGAAATTGCTGGATCAGTTTATCGAGGCGCTGTACACAGAGACTATTTGCAAGAAAGGTGCCCTGTATGTTTATGATCGCGAGCCAGAGGAAGAAGCATGGCCGCCTTTCGCTAATTTAATGAAAAGCAGCAGCTATGTTGAGTTTGAGGTGTTTGAGAGCTTCCGACAGCTGGAGGAGAAAAACCGCAGCGTGCTAAGACGCAAAGCGGAGCGCAGAGTCACGGAGCTGACTGCAACGGAGGATACTTCAAAGCTGTTAGCCAAGCTGGAGGAGCTGTTCGGCACATTCCTTGATGCACGCGAGCGTCTCGAATACGAGAAGGTTGAGCTGGCAAATGGAGAGGAAATGCACCGGTTCTACCGGCAAATGTCTACTAAACTTAACGAAATTCGTAGAAAGTTGAAATAATGATGAGAGAATTGTTGGATCTATATGCAAGCGACTATTCGGCTGCTGAGCAGAAGCTTAGCGGCCTTGAGGATGATCAAAGCAGCATTCACTATCCAACCGTATTTCTATACATCGGAGATGAGGCAGGACATGCGATTGAACCTATGATTCAATCCAATGAACTGAAATGGGACAACAATGCCGGCGTTATTTATTTCCATGTCTCGTCGAGTGAAGCAAATGCTGCCTCTGGAAGTGCAGGTTATAAAGCATCGTCATACCATGGGGCAAATCGTAATCGATCTGTCCCGAAGGTGACGAGGGTAGCGCTTACGGATGTTGTAGATGGCAAAACGGATAATCGCACCAAACGCAAAGATATAGGCACCGCATTCCATAAGGAAGGGCATCATCTAGCGGATCTCAACCGGGCGCTGCGTCAGGTTAGCGATACAATTGCTGATTACGGCCGATTGTACGCATCTTTCGATCGCCTTCATCTTGCTGTCATTACAAGGGTTGATGATCCATTAAACGTGCTTGTTCCAGAAATATCGCTGCTTGCTCAATCGATTTTTTTGCAGCTGTTCAAATCCGTTCAAATGGATTTGTACGCTTTAATTAATGAACGTGAGCAATCAGAGACGTTTGGTTTGGCAAGCGCAGCGGGTATCAGCTTCCTGCGCGAGCTGGATGGAATGCAGCGGCCAGATTATTCTTTTTCGGCGAGGCTTCAGGTGACGGGTGATGGATTATCAATTCCGGTCACCCACAAGGC
>NZ_JBFTSN010000562.1:0-3538 GCF_056400045.1 Paenibacillus sp. 01L418 | reverse complement strand
CGTCGGTTCTACCAAAGCCATAACTGGAAAAGTGTAATAGGGATTAAGCTGAAGCCTGGATAAGCTTTCTTTTAAATCCGACTTCATTGCACGGGCATTAGACACCAGGTTTCGCAAGAAACGCTCCCTCATCCACGTAAGAATGACATCTTCTTTAAATAATAACCCCTCGCTTAACATTCTCCATTTCCCCCTCTTGTAAGGTCGACTTGTGAAATGAATGACTTTAATTGAGATGAATCATTTTGTAAGAGTGCATATGCAAAGTAAAAGCTTCTTCTGCTAGTGCAGCGTCGCCAGTGCGCAGAACGTCTACGAGTCGAAGATGCCAATCCGCCAGCTCTTCTGTGGAGTAATGACGATTGGAAATAGCCATAAACCGCATTACTTTGATTCGCATCCGATTCCAAAGATCGAGAATCATATGGTTATCGCAGCGTCTATAAAAAAAGCCATGGAACTCCATATCAAGCTCTAATATGTTCAAAATATCGTTTTGCTCATGAGCAAGATCCATTTGACGAATCAGATCTTCTAAATAGTTAAAATCATTTTCGTTTAGCTGCTTCATAGATTGCCGTACCGCAAAACCTTCTATGATCTCTCTCAGCTCGAAAATATCTTTTATTTCCTTGTCGGTTATGTGAGAAACAATTGAGCCTTTGTTGGGGATGCTCGTACTAAACCCTGCTGATTTCAGTCGTTCCAGCGCTTCACGAACCGGTGCTTGGCTGATGTTGAATTTTTTTGCAATTTCAAGAACTAGCAACCTAGCTCCCGGCTGCAGCTCACCTGCTAGAATTTCCTTCTTTAATGCTGTGTAAACCTGATCGCTAATGGAGCTAACCGAAGGAATTGACATGTTCTCAAACATAACATTCACTTCTCCGTTTCCGATTATCGATTATCGATAATCTGCTTTGTAACAAGATTATAGAACTTATTCCCATCTATGACAACCGATTATTTTGTCGAAAACTGACAAATATACTGGGGCTTGGTTGAGAATAACCATCTGATCAAAACGAAAGGTACATAAGATTAAAATGGCTTATAAAATATTTTAGGACTTTATCTAGTCATGCAAATTCCTAGAGCATATAATAGAGATTGATTAATATCCGATATAATTACTTGGACAAATGGAGATTCAAATATGAATGTAAAAGTACCTACAATAAAAAAACAAGTTTTTGATCTCATCATTCGCGATGGACTCGTTTCCAAAGCTGCTTTAATGGCGCGACTAACGATAACATCCACCAGCTTGTCGCGATTGCTGGAGGAACTGCTAACGGATGGTCTAATTCTTGCTTCAGAGCTGGGACGTTCTACAGGCGGGCGAAAGCCTATATTGTATCGCGTCAATCCAGATCATCGTGCTGTGTTTGGGCTAGAAATATCCCGCTTCTCCTCCTCTATCGGTTTATATGATTTGAATTTAAAACCGCTCGCGTTTGAACGATGGAAGATGGATGAAAGAATGACGCCAGAAACGCTTGTGGGCAAAATCACTCAAATTGCTGAGCGTATGATGAGTGACTTTCACATTGATCGCAACAAAGTGATTGGGATTGGGATAGGCGCCGTTGGCCCTTTGAGCCGTGAAGATGGCGTCATGCTAAAACCCCGTTATTTTCCTGCACGAGGCTGGATTGATGTTCCCATCTGTGACTGGTTGGAACAGCGGCTTGGCATGCCTGCCCTGCTCGATAATGGAGCGAACACAGCTATTATCGGCGAGCATTGGGCACTGCGCAATGAAGAGGTTGAACACATGCTTTATGTTCATGCGGGAGTTGGTCTGCGAACCTCGATGATGTCAGGCGGACAAATCGTTAGAGGCGCAGTAGATATGGAAGGCTCGTTCGGTCAAATGATCATTCAGACCGATGGTCCAAGGCTAGGCGACGAAGGAAATTATGGCGCGCTTGAAGCACTTGTTTCCATTCCCGCGTTGGARAAGAAAATACGCTCTCAACTGAAGCTTGGCCGATCAAGCACGTTAATGGGTATTCCGCCAGAGGAAGTTCAATTTGACGCTTTGCGGAAAGCGTATTTGCAAAAAGATGCATTCATTACGGAGCAATTTCTACAAACAGCTACCTATCTCGGCATTGGTATCGCCAATCTCATTAATATTTTGCATCCCGAGGCTGTCATTTTAGGYGGCCCGCTCGTCAATGTCGATAAAACGATTTATGAAACGGTCATTCAAGTTGCCCGGAGCAACATTTATTACTCACCGCAGTATGAACCGAAATTTTCGCAAGGACAGCTGACTGAAGATGCCGTTACCGCAGGGGCAGCCATAATGCTGCTGCAGGATTGGGAACTTAATTAGAAACAAAAAACGATGCTGGCTTTGGCCTGCATCGTTCTTGTTTCTAGGCTATGGCGGGAGAACTAACATCGTACAAATGAAAATTTGAGGTGGGGATTTCTTTGCATCCAATAACCATATTTGAAATTGCAGCTTCGATTGGGTTTGTCATGATTATGTTTGTTATTGCATTACTTTTACCCAAGAAGGTTAGAAAACTGAGTTTATATATGTCTTGTTCATTAACTGTACTTTTGCTATTACTTTTTGTTATTCGTCCCTACTGGATTGATTATCAAGTTTCAAATAAAACAAAACAGCTAAATCTATATTTGGAGGAACGGTACCCTAATCAAGAATGGGAAATTAGTCGACAAGTAGGAAGACAATATAACCCTTATCACTTAAACGTTAATTTTATAAACGAAAAGGGTTGGACTTATACCTATTCAGTAGTTAATGAAAAAAACATTTTCCAAAGCTCTTGGATGCCGCCAGAAGGAAAGTTTCCCGATGCAGGGAAACATTACGAATGAATGATTGATCCAATTTTATACAATAACAGCTTTTTTATAGTAGTTGCAGCAGCTCGTTTAAATGATGAATTTCATACGTTGGATTAATGCTTGTACGATTTGGCTTTCGCTTCGGATTGTACCAGCATGTATCGATGCCATAATTGAGGCCGCCCTGGATATCAGATGTTAATGAATCACCGACCATAAGCACATTAGACTTATTGATCAGATTCAGCTTCTCGAATGCAAAATCAAAAATTCCCGTTTGCGGCTTCGAAAAACCAGTGTCCTCAGAAACGATAATATGCTCGAACGAATGAGCTAAAGCAGACCTGCCAATTCGACTATGCTGTGTCTGTTTAATCCCATTTGTGATGATTGCAATGCGATGCCCATTATGAAGAACCTGCTGAATAAGAACATCCGAGCCCTCGATTAAGAAAGAGCCCTCTCCCAAGTAATGAACGTAGCGCTCGCTAAAATGTACAGCATCAAGCTCGACTTTAACTTCTGCAAACAGTTTTCTAAATCGCTCATGCCGCAAAAAATCAAGAGTAATCTCACCCTTTTCAAAATCATTCCACAACTGCTGATTAACTGAGCGATAGAGTTCAATATGTGATTGTAGAAGGTCAATTTGAAACTCCAAGAAAACACTTTTAAGGGCGTGCGCCTCTGCTAAAGAATAATCAAATAA
>NZ_JBFTSN010000561.1:0-3881 GCF_056400045.1 Paenibacillus sp. 01L418 | reverse complement strand
GAAGTCGGAATTGCTAGTAATCGCGGATCAGCATGCCGCGGTGAATACGTTCCCGGGTCTTGTACACACCGCCCGTCACACCACGAGAGTTTACAACACCCGAAGCCGGTGGGGTAACCCGCAAGGGAGCTAGCCGTCGAAGGTGGGGTAGATGATTGGGGTGAAGTCGTAACAAGGTAGCCGTATCGGAAGGTGCGGCTGGATCACCTCCTTTCTAAGGAAATACCCGARCCCGATGAGGTTCGGATAAACTTGGCAGTTTATCGCTTACTCGTTGTCAGTTTTGAAAGATTAATCATCTTTCAATGYAAGTCAAGTCATCCGTTTGGTGGCGATGGCGGAGGTGAACCACGCGTTCCCATACCGAACACGACCGTTAAGCCCTTCAGCGCCGATGGTACTTAGACCGCAGGGTCTTGGGAGAGTAGGACGTCGCCAAGCAGGTGTTATRTTTTACACCTATGCAGCAGCCRTAAGGCTCCGCTGTGATTTAYYTTGCACCTTGAAAACTGGATAACGAAAGAAAAAGAATTGCTGAAACATCCTTTAAAGCTGTTTTTACGTAAGCGAAGGTGAGCGATCACCTGAGCATTTGGTTAAGCTAGTAAGAGCGCACGGAGGATGCCTAGGCACCAGGAGCCGAAGAAGGACGTGGCGAACAACGATACCGCCCCGGGGAGCCGTAAGCAGGCATTGATCCGAGGATTTCCGAATGGGGAAACCCATCTGTCGTAATGGACAGTTACTCTCAACTGAATACATAGGTTGGGTAGAGGCATACCAGGGGAACTGAAACATCTAAGTACCCTGAGGAAGAGAAAACAATAGTGATTCCGTCAGTAGCGGCGAGCGAACGCGGATTAGCCCAAACCAAGGAGCTTGCTYCTTGGGGTTGTAGGACGTCTCACATGGAGTTACAAAAGTGTTTGGTAGGCGAAGAGGTCTGGAAAGGCCCGCCAGAGCAGGTAAAAGCCCTGTAACCGAAAGCAAGCACYCTCCGAGACGGATCCTGAGTACGGCGGGACACGAGAAACCCCGTCGGAATCCGGCAGGACCATCTGCCAAGGCTAAATACTCCCTGGTGACCGATAGTGAAGCAGTACCGTGAGGGAAAGGTGAAAAGCACCGCGGAAGCGGAGTGAAAAAGAACCTGAAACCGTGCGCTTACAAAAAGTCAGAGCCCGTTAAATGGGTGATGGCGTGCCTTTTGTAGAATGAACCGGCGAGTTACGATCACGTGCAAGGTTAAGTCGGGAAGACGGAGCCGTAGCGAAAGCGAGTCTGAATAGGGCGAATAAGTACGTGGTCGTAGACCCGAAACCGTGTGATCTACCCCTGTCCAGGGTGAAGGTGCGGTAACACGCACTGGAGGCCCGAACCCACGCATGTTGAAAAATGCGGGGATGAGGTGGGGGTAGCGGAGAAATTCCAATCGAACTCGGAGATAGCTGGTTCTCCCCGAAATAGCTTTAGGGCTAGCCTCGAGGAATGAGCGTCGTGGAGGTAGAGCACTGATTGGGTGCGGGGCCCGCCAAGGGTTACCAAGTCCAGTCAAACTCCGAATGCCATAGACGTGCTACTCGGGAGTCAGACAGTGAGTGCTAAGATCCATTGTCAAGAGGGAAACAGCCCAGATCATCAGCTAAGGTCCCCAAGTGTGTGTTAAGTGGGAAAGGATGTGGAGTTGCAAAGACAACCAGGATGTTGGCTTAGAAGCAGCCATCATTTAAAGAGTGCGTAATAGCTCACTGGTCGAGTGACTCTGCGCCGAAAATGTAACGGGGCTAAACACACCACCGAAGCTATGACATGTACCATTAGGTACTTGGGTAGGGGAGCGTTGAATACGGATTGAAGTTGGACCGTGAGGACTGGTGGACTGTATTCAAGTGAGAATGCCGGTATGAGTAACGAAAAGACAAGTGAGAATCTTGTCCGCCGAAAGCCTAAGGGTTCCTGAGGAAGGCTCGTCCTCTCAGGGTAAGTCGGGACCTAACGCGAGGCCGAAAGGCGTAGTGGATGGACAACAGGTTGAAATTCCTGTACCACCGAAGATYGTTTGAGCAATGGGGTGACACAGAAGGGCAGTGACGCGGACTGATGGAATAGTCCGTCCAAGCAGTGAGGCTGATCGATAGGCAAATCCGTCGATCATAAGGCTGGGCTGTGATGGGGAGCGAAAATTGCAGTAGCGAAGGTCATGTACTCCGGCTGTCAAGAAAAGCCTCTAGTGAGATCTAGGTGCCCGTACCGCAAACCGACACAGGTAGGCGAGCAGAGCATGCTAAGGCGCGCGGAAGAACTCTCGTTAAGGAACTCGGCAAAATGACCCCGTAACTTCGGGAGAAGGGGTGCCTCGGTAGGGTGAATAGCCCGAGGGGGCCGCAGTGAAAAGGCCCAAGCGACTGTTTAGCAAAAACACAGGTCTGTGCGAAGCCGTAAGGCGAAGTATACGGGCTGACGCCTGCCCGGTGCTGGAAGGTTAAGGGGAGCGGTTAGGRGYAAYCCGAAGCTGTGAACCGAAGCCCCAGTAAACGGCGGCCGTAACTATAACGGTCCTAAGGTAGCGAAATTCCTTGTCAGGTAAATTCTGACCCGCACGAATGGCGTAACGACTTGGGCGCTGTCTCAACGAGAGATCCGGTGAAATTTTAATACCTGTGAAGATGCAGGTTACCCGCGACAAGACGGAAAGACCCCATGGAGCTTTACTGTAACTTGATATTGAACTTTGGTACGATCTGTACAGGATAGGTGGGAGCCTWWGAAGCATGAGCGCCAGCTTGTGTGGAGGCAACGTTGGGATACCACCCTGATCGTATCGGAGTTCTAACCTAGAACCGTGAAACCGGTTCGGGGACCGTGTCAGGTGGACAGTTTGACTGGGGCGGTCGCCTCCTAAAATGTAACGGAGGCGCCCAAAGGTTCCCTCAGAATGGTTGGAAATCATTCGAAGAGTGCAAAGGCATAAGGGAGCTTGACTGCGAGACCTACAAGTCGAGCAGGGACGAAAGTCGGGCTTAGTGATCCGGTGGTACCGAATGGAAGGGCCATCGCTCAACGGATAAAAGCTACCCTGGGGATAACAGGCTTATCTCCCCCAAGAGTCCACATCGACGGGGAGGTTTGGCACCTCGATGTCGGCTCATCGCATCCTGGGGCTGAAGTAGGTCCCAAGGGTTGGGGTGTACCAGTTGTTCCGCCAGGAGCACCGCTGGGTAGCCAAGTACGGACGGGATAAGCGCTGAAAGCATCTAAGCGTGAAGCCCCCCTCAAGATGAGATTTCCCAGTATGTAAGACCCCTTGAAGACGACGAGGTTGATAGGTTCGGGGTGGAAGCACAGCAATGTGTGTAGCTGACGAATACTAATCGGTCGAGGGCTTATCCTAAACACGTTTACTGTGACCCATACATCCAGTAGACAGCAGCATTAAGGCTTCAGCAAGCCTAAACTTTCGTATCCAGTTTTCAGGGCGCAATTTGCTAATGCATGCATTAGTGATCGTTCTGTAAATGAATAGCTTTAGTAGTAAATGACGCGGGGTGGAGCAGCCCGGTAGCTCGTCGGGCTCATAACCCGAAGGCCGCAGGTTCAAATCCTGCCCCCGCAACCAAACCAAAGTTTCACTTTCGGATTTATCCGAGCTTACATACGGAGCTGTGGTGTAGTGGCCCAACATGCCTGCCTGTCACGCAGGAGACCGCGGGTTCGAATCCCGTCAGCTCCGCCACTTTTACAAGAAGAGTAACAAAATATATGTTGGGGATTAGCCAAGCGGTAAGGCAACGGACTTTGACTCCGTCATTCTCAGGTTCGATCCCTGAATCCCCAGCCATTTATATGCGGAAGTGGCTCAGCGGTAGAGCATCGCCTTGCCA
>NZ_JBFTSN010000560.1:0-3556 GCF_056400045.1 Paenibacillus sp. 01L418 | reverse complement strand
GGGGAGAACATTGTTCAAATTCAGGCAGGCAATAAGACTGCAAAGGTTAATGGTCAAAATGTAGAGATGGACACTAAAGCAGTAGTGGAGAAAGGTTTTCTGCTCGTTCCAGCTCGAATACTTTTTGATTCCTTCTCTTTTAAAGTCACGAATGAAAATAATGTGATCACTTTGAATGACGAACGATTATTAAAGCAAGGAAAACTGAAGTATCTTTCTGATGATGACCGAGTAGGGATAGCAAGAACAGCAGACCCCAATGCGTTCCAGCCAATAGAAATTTCATATAATGTCTTTGTGAAAAATAAAGTATCGCTCATTGATCTAACCGTAACTGCCAAAAATAGTACAGGGAAAGATATACCGGAGGGACAAGAGGATCTGCATACTATCGTATATTTTGAACACTCATCCATCATGGATGCAGATGATTCTACAGTGGATATTAAGGATAGGCCAAGACCAGCTGTTAAAAAGGATGCCATCATCAAAAAACAATTAAACGCAGGTGGAGGCACGATCATTCAGCCAAATGAATTACAGTACATACTCATCGCGGGCAGGACGTTTAAACCGTTAAATGAAAGATAAGGTTTGGATTAACTTTGAGTCATCCATAAAAAATGAAGCTTGACTTTCCATCTTGACACCATTATTAATTTAGTAAATAATTTAAAAATAAATTGGAAAAAGCTTATGGGGGCTCATAATGGTATGAGTAATGACGATAACTTTCAAGGAACGAATATAGATCACTTAACGAAGGAACTTGCGCTCGTATTCGGCCAATTGAAGCGTGTCGGGCATGTGTTTAGTCCTTCTAAGGAGCTCCGGCAGAGCGAATCAAACTTGCTTGTTTACTTGACGTATTTATGTCCGCCGGGTTCTAATGGCATTAAAGTTTCCGATCTAAGCAAACAGTTGAAAATAACCTCAGCTGCTGTGACGCATGTCATACAATCGCTTGAACAGATCGGGTATATTACTCGTACGATGGATGCAAGTGATCGACGATCCATTCTTGTTACAGCAACTGAAGCTGGACATGAATTTGTTGGAGCAAGGGAGACAGAGCTATTTGAACGTTTTCAGCACTTGCGAGAACATCTAGGTGCAGATGACGCCGAGCAACTCATACGAATATTAGCTAAATCCATAAAATTTCTGAATACTTATGAAGATAGCGAAGCATCCAAACGATAGTCCGGTAACGGACTATCGTTTTATTTTTGCCAGAGCTTGGTAAGAACCTTCCTCCATTTCTTTGACGATCGAGTTGGCAGAGGGGCTCCATTGCAGCTGCTGTTCAGCACGCAAACCAGATATTCTTTGGTTAATGCTCGCTCCCCAAGCAGCAGGGCCCAAAACATGAACAGCTTCCTCATAACTACACGATTCAATTTCAGCGACGCCGGCAATTTTGCCAATTGCTATCATGAGCTCTTTGGTCGTAATGAGTTCCCTGGAAGCAGCGTTATATAACGCCCCAGGAGATACAAATGTATAAGCGCATGCATAAAGGTTTGCCAAGTCGTCTACGTCAATGGTTGACCATGCATTTAGTCCATCACCAACGTATTTGGCGAATTGAGTGAGCTTCGTTCTTTGAATAGTCGCCCCAACTAAACCGCCACCACGTCCGTAAACGAGAGCTGGTCGAATAACGACAGTACAAATGTTTCTCTCAGCAGCTGTCAGCACTTTTTGCTCCTGATTTGCTTTCCATTGCAAGAACGGCAATGGCTTTACAGCCGAATCCTCATCAACGACATTATGAAGCGTATCGTTATAGATTAACGTTCCGCTCGTATATACGAATGTTTTGCCAGTGCCCTCCAAACCGTCTAACATGGCATCAACTGCAAGAACATCTAGTTTTTCCATGTCAGAATTATGCGAAATAGCAGTATGAATGACAGCATCAGCAGCATGAGTACATTCCGCCAGCAAAGCCTGATCAGCAAGATCGCCTATGACAGGGGAGATGCCTAATTTTATTAAATGCTTAGCTTTTTCTTGTGTTCGAACTAATCCGGAAACTTGATAACCTTGGGATAGGAATTGTTTAGCTACCGCGAAGCCGATATACCCAGTAGCTCCTGTAATGAACACTTTCAATAAAAAACCTCCTCAAATTAATTAATTTACTAACTAATGTATTTATTTTATTATTTAGCGGTTTTACTATTTTGTCAATACTTTCATAAAAAAAKGTAATTCAATTAAGGGCTACATCTGAAAGAGCATGTGTGAACATTTTTTTGACTATGTAAGCAAGGATTAGATTCAAAATTAAAAAAAAAAGAAGACCCACATAATGGGTCTTCTGGAGAGGCTTAAGTGTATTCAGCATTTTGAATGCGTGAGAGCAGCAGTAAGCCCTTCAATTATTATTTATTAGTAACCACCACCGAAAATACCGCAGCTGCAAGAGATAATCACCAACAAAATAAACAGTACCAGAATAAAACCAATATTATTATGAGCACCACCAACGAATCCTGACATTAAACATCCACCTCCTTGCGACTTGAATACATTGTAAGGTATGCATAGCAAAAGCTTAGTGACTGGATATTTGTCATGGGGTGACATATGCCCAGTATCATTAGCCTATAATAGGGGATTAGAGGTTTTGTATAGGGAAGACCGTTAAGGATACTCTGTAGTCTGTAGGACAAGTGAATAAGTCATATCCAATCGCTAATGATTAGTAGTTGTTACCACCGAAAATTCCGCAGCTGCAAGAGATAATCACGAGCAAAATGAAGAGTACAAGAATAAAACCAATATTATTATTTACACCGCCAACTGATCCTGACATAAAACATTCACCTCCTTGTATTATCTTATAGAGCAAGTTAGTTAAAGCTATAGCTATAAGACAGGATAATGGGTAGATAGAGTATGTTTATCCATCTCATAGAGCGAGCAGAGTGGTGAAAATAGGATTAGTAGCCTCCGCAACAGCCGCCGTAACCTCTGTCGCTCACTCTGTCATTTCTTTTTTCGTTGACACTTTCAACTTGATTTTCATTTCTTCTTTCATTGCGGCCCAATACGCCACAGCTACAAGCAACAATGACTAATAAGATGAAAAGAACCAAGATCGTACCGATATTATGAGACATTATTTTAAAACCTCCTCTTATTTAACTACTATATAACGTATGATTGACTCTCATTTTTTGATTGTGTGTTTGTTACATAGACATAGTTTCAATGTCATTAGACTAGTAAATGAAGATAGAGCAAATAATCTAATGGAATCTTGTTAAACTGGATCTTATATACGACTAGTATCTGCCACCGAAAATACCGCAGCTGCAAGAAATAATGACTAACAAAATAAACAACACGAGAATAAAACCAATGTTATTGTGAGCACCGCCTACTGATCCTGATATAAGAAATTCACCTCCTTGCTGCTGTTTAGAAAGTAAGTTATACATGGATGCCGTTTAGTTATTGGTTGTTTGGCAGGGAAATACAAATTATCCATGTCTGAAGCTAAATTGAGGGATTAATAGCCTACTCCACAACCGCCGTTGTAACC
>NZ_JBFTSN010000559.1:0-3576 GCF_056400045.1 Paenibacillus sp. 01L418 | reverse complement strand
GGGTAATTCTGCATAATGATATGCAGCTTCAATCGCATTGTTTTGCGAGCCCTGCATGATGATGCTTAGCCTTTGTGCATACTCTTCTTTTGTGTATCCTTGCAGCACATCTCGTTTGAGATGAACATCCATATTCGAATTCCACATCGATTGAATAGTCCGCAAGAAATTAGGCTCCGTCATTTTCACTGCTGTCAGCAAAAAGTCGCCTTTTCCTAAAGCATCTCCCTTTTCAATCGTTACCATCGGTTTAACAGGTACAGCTATCCCCGGCTCATAAACAACATAGGGCGTTGGAGCATATAACAATACCCACATCAAAGCCGCTGTCGATACAGCGATCGATGCTATTCTGCGAAAATCTGATCGTTGTTTTTGCAATCGCACACCCCGTTCAAACTTCCAATTTGCCAGTCAAATATAGCATTAACTATTCTGAGGCAGACAAGCTACTCCAAATGGTCTATCCATGACTTTATACGCGTACTATTTAACGTATATGATTGTCCATCTCATGATGCCCTAGCCCTGCCTTTCGGCGTGTCGCATCATTTCTATTTTTGCAGAAAATTAAAGGAGTGGAGTAGCATTGGCTAAAACAGTTATGTTAGCGTTCCTGTCCATATTGCTCGTTGTTGCCATCATCATTCAGCCAGATGCTGCGTTTCAAGCTTCGCTTCAAGGACTCACCGTCTGGTGGAATATTGTATTCCCTGGTTTATTGCCGTTTCTCGTATTGTCTGAGCTTATTGCAGCCTTTGGGCTCACACATGCGCTAGGCTCTCTGCTCCAGCCGCTGATGAGCAGACTGTTTAAACTGCCAGGTGAAGCCGCGCTTACGATAGTTCTTGGTTGGATGGGTGGTTATCCCGCGGGAGCAGAAGCGACAGCTTCCTTACGCAAAAGAAACGTCGTGACAAAACAACAGGGCCAGCGGCTGCTAGCCCTCGCTCATATGCCAAACCCATTATTTATGCTTGTCGTTATTGGCGCAGGCTTTCTGCACAAGCCCATTGTAGGTGCCATTATTGCTGCAGCCGTATGGATATCCGCGCTATGGGTCATGTTTATAATGACGCTGTTCAGCCGTAAAGAGAAGCCAGGTCAGGAGCGGTCAGGTCAGGAGCGGTCAGATCAGGAACAGCCTGGTCATCAACTAGGTCAGAAACTATCAGCCACAGCCAATGACGTGGAGCATCGCAGCACTATCCTTCATCGTGCAGCAGAGGCATTTCGCCTCGGAAGAGAGCAGGATGGCCGCAGCTTCGGCAAAGCGCTTGGCGATTCTGTTGCAGCAAGCGTTCAGAAGCTTATGATGATCGGCGGATTTATGATTTTTGCAGCTGTGCTTGCAAAATTATCAGAGCCGCTGCTCTCTCCTTGGCTGGATAAGGCTGGGCTAAACTTTATTAGCCAGGCTTTTTTTGAAGGTCATATGGGTGCTTATGCGGCTGCGATCTGGGATGCTCCCGGAGCCGGTATGCTCGGAAATGCTGCCGCTATCGCAACTGTGCTTGCATGGAGCGGACTAAGCGGCATTTTACAAGCTGGATACTCCATTACGGGGACGGACCTTAAGCTGCTCCCATTCGCATTATGGAGAATCATTCATGCTCTCCATGCCTGTGTATTTATGATCATTCTGTGGAAGCCGCTCACTTCAATGCTTCGTCCGATACTCGCACCTGGAGCAACGCCAACGTTGGCGCCATCTGATCCTTACTCTATGCAACACACTGTCGCTGCAATCATAAACGCAAATGATTTACCATTTTTATGGCAGTTCTCCATATCAGCCTGCATCCTACTTACTTTTTTGGGACTGCTTGTATCCCTCATACTTCTGCCATTCCGGAGAACAGGTAAATCGATATAATCCAAAATAAGATAAACAATGGCTTTTTCAAACATTTATTTAAATTTTCGAGTTATATTTCTCTCTTAGCTGCTTCTCCACAATTGGCGGTACCAGCTCATGCACTGCGCCGTGAAATTGTGCGATCTCTTTGACGATGCTCGAGCTTAAGTAGGAATACTTCGGATTCGTCATCATAAACATCGTATCTATTTCATCATCAAGCAAATGATTAGTTGAAGCGAGCTGCAGCTCGTATTCAAAATCAGTTACCGATCGAATGCCTCTAATAATGACATTTGCTTGCCGTGTTTTCATAAATCGAACGAGCAAATCCCGGAAACTGTCAATTTCCACATTTGGAATATCGCGCGTCACTTCTGTAAGCAGCGCCTTGCGCTCCTCCACGCTGAACAAAGGATTTTTACTCGAATTGTTCAATACAGCAACGATTAACCGATCAAATTGCTTGGCAGACCTTCGAATAATATCCAAATGGCCATAAGTTACAGGGTCAAACGTGCCTGGATATACAGCAACGCGCTCTTGTTTATTCATTAACATCGGATTCACTCCCGTCTTGATGACTGTCATCGCTGTAATATTGATATATAGAAACGGCAATATCCCCGTATTTCGCATGCTTCAGTTGGTCAAAATATTTCAGCTTCTCCGGGTAACGGTGAGCTGYATCATGCTCGACTACGATAATCGCATCAGGCTCAAGCATCTGATTTTGGGCAAGCTGCGTCATAAGACTATCCATCGTAATCATTTTGTATGGCGGATCAAGAAAAACAAGCCGGAACTTTTGCTCCCGCTTCGCTAGCGCTTTCAATGCGCGCTCCGCATCATTTTTATAAATTTCAGCAGCGCTTCCCATCTTCGCCGTTTCAACATTTTGACGAATCGTATCAATGCTTATTCTTTCCCGATCAACAAAAACAGTATGTTCTATGCCTCTGCTCCAAGCCTCGATACCTAATCCACCTGTACCTGCGAACAGATCCAGCGCTATTCCTCCGTCAAAGTAAGGTCCGATCATGCTAAAAATAGCTTCCTTAACCTTATCCGTTGTCGGTCTCGTATTCATACCAGGCACAGCCTTAAGCGTGCGGCCCTTGGCCTCGCCCGCAATGACTCTCACTTGCAATTGCCCCCTTCTATCTCATTCCCGCCTATCGTACCATAGAATCCCGTTCATAATAAAGCAGTTGCATCTCGAAAATTGTGGACGCCGCTGACCTATATCTGTACGCCGATATTTTTTTCATTTTGAACAAGTATATTTACAAGTAATAAGGACAAAATAAATTTATCGGCGTCGCAAGATGTCGTAGACAACCGCGGAGAAGACTTACGTTTCCCCATAAGCTCTTCGTCCGGTTTCTCCTCTCCCATGAAAAGGGCGCTCCGAAAGGGGCGCCCGATTTTTTTGTTTAAATCCTTGTTATATCAAGGTTTATTTGAGTTAAATTGAATGCAATCTATATTCCTGTCCACCAATTGTCCACCAAAATTATTGTTGAGATACATTTCACTACTATCTAACAAAATAAGTCGCTTTCTGTCTGGAATACTCCATTTTTTATAACCTTACTTACTATACGTTTTCGAATCCCTTCCGGGACACCATTAAGAACTACCTCGATCATTTTAATGATTTACATAAACCCGTTAAAGTCTTGAATAACAAGGATACACTTTTTTACACCCCACCC
>NZ_JBFTSN010000558.1:0-3581 GCF_056400045.1 Paenibacillus sp. 01L418 | reverse complement strand
CCCGAAGCCTCGCTGAAAATCTAGAATGGTTTAAGGCTCATTTCACCTATCCTCGCAATCGTGGTCTAATCGTTCGTGAAGTGACAGTAGGACAACATGGGCAAAAGGGTGCAGTTCTTTTCATGGATGGACAAGTAGATTGGAAGCATCTGGATCGTTGTGTCATGGTACCTATAATGAATATAGAGATGAAGCATGTTGAAGATCTGGATATAGATGTTCTGATGGCTGATACATTTAAAGATGGAAAAGTCACCTCAAAAGTGGATCTAGGAAGAATTACAGATAGTATATTGGCAGGCTCCGCTGCCATTTTATTTGATGACGTAGCTGAAGCGATACTCGTTGTGGTAAAAGGATGGGAAAAGAGAGCCATCGATACYCCGAGAACGGAGGTTGTCGTACGCGGTGCAAATGAAGGGTTTACGGAGGAACTAGAAACAAATTTATCGATGATTAGACGAAGACTGCGGACGCCAGACCTCATCGTGGAGACTGGTTTTGTAGGCACGCTCTCGCGGACAGAAATAGCGATTGTTTATATTAAAACGATTGCAAACGAAGAGCTTGTAGCCGAGGTTAGAAAACGTATTGCAAGCATTCGATATGATTACATCGGCGATAGCGGCACGATTGAACAATTAATTGAGGAGCATTCGAATTCGATTTACCCCAATATACTCAGCACCGAACGACCAGACTGGACCGCAGCACATCTTGCCAATGGTTATGTAAGTATTATGGTGAACAATTCACCATTCTCTCTTATCGTCCCAGCTCATTTTCCACTTTTCCTGCAAACGGTAGAGGATACTTATCTTCGTTGGCCATACAGCAGCTTTATCCGTACGATTCGCGTAATCGGTTTTTTTGTTGCACTCTATTTGCCAAGTATTTATGTGGCAGTCGCTAATTTCCATCAAGAAATGATACCGACGACACTTATGCTTGCTATTGCCGGTTCACGCGAGGTTGTCCCGATTCCGCTAGCTGCAGAAATATTTATGCTGGAATTGATGTTCGAAATCATTCGTGAAGCGGGCGTCCGGATTCCGAGCGTTATCGGTCCGACGATTGGTATCGTTGGGGCATTGATACTGGGGCAAGCCGCCGTACAAGCCAATATTGTAAGCCCGATCGTTGTCATTATTACGGCAACAACAGCGCTAGCTTCTTATACGATTCCGAACTATAACATGCAGTTCGCCACACGTATGCTTCGTTTCATTTATTTGCTTGCAGCGTCTTATCTCGGCTTGGTTGGCGTTGTTTTACTGTCATTATTGCTTTGGACTAAGCGAGCAGCGGAAAATTCGTTCGGCGTTCCTGTACTAGCTCCTTTTACACCTCATAGACCTAGCAGCGATTCATTTTTGAGAAAAGCAATCGATAAGCAAATTTATCGTCCGTTTTCGATCCGTCCCAAAGATGCGAATAAAATTCCGAGCAGTAAAGCGGCAGAAAGCGATGAGACGAACAAACAAGGGGATGCGCAGAAGTGAGAATGCATCACATTGGATTAAGAGAGGCTACTGCAATCGGCATTATTTTTATCATCACAAAAATATTTTTGCCTTTCCAAAGGTCTTTGGCAGAAGAAGGGGGCACCGCAGCTTGGATTATTATTATTATTGCGATGCTGTTCTGTCCGCTTACTTGGTGGGCAATTAGAGGGGTGATAAACAATGGTCCAGAAAATAGTACATTAATTACGGCTACGGAAGACATATTAGGCCCGATTTTGGGAAGTGCAGTTAATCTGATGTACTGTACTTTTTTCTATATGATTACATTCATCGTGCTTCGTGAATTTTCAGAAATCATATCCTCTGAAATTTTGCCTAGAACACCTCTTATGGCAATTCTACTTGCGCTTTTATTACCGATTGCCTTTATCGCACATACAGGAATCGAAGCCATTGGCCGAATCAGCTCCATAACTGTATTCCTCATTGTAGGAAGCGTTTATCTATTGCTAATCGGTGGTTTAATGACACATATGGAGCCCAAAGCTTTATCACCCTTATGGGGTACTGGTCGTTCTCATGTGCTTTTTTTGGGTGTAATTAAGAGCTCTTTATTTTCCGAGCTGCTTGTACTCGGATTTCTTCTGCCAAGAATGCGACATCAGAAGGACTGGGGAAAAGTGGCTTGGTGGTGTATCATCGTTTCGTCTGTCCTGCTGCTCAGCACAACGATATGTTATTTATTTATCTTTCCATATCCAACAGCTTCGAGAATTAACGTGCCATTAATGGAAATTAGCAAGCTGATAGTATATGGACGATGGCTGCAGCGCTTGGAAAGTTTGTTTCTCATCGTTTGGTTAATCAGCACAGTCGTTAAATTAGCGGTGGGCTTATATTGTACAGCTTCAGCGTTGTCTCAAATTTTTCACTTGCCAAGACATCGGCCGCTCGTGTTTCCGCTGACGATAACGATATTCAGCTTTGCCATGCTGCCAGACAGCGAGATGACGGCCATCGCTTGGGATCGGGACATTCTTAGAACCTATGGTTCAATCATTTCGATTGGTTTGCCTATGCTGACATGGCTGGTAGGCATCATCCGTAAAGGGAGGAGACCAGCGTGAGACGCTCATTTCGGATTGTAAACACCATAGTGGTTACAGTAACGAGCCTGATTTTTTTATCGGGCTGTTGGGATCGGCTGGACCCGGAAAATATGGCTTTTGTGATCGCAATCGGTGTGGATGAAGGCCCACAAAATGATTTCTTATTTAGTTTTGCTATTGCTGTACCAAAGCTCAGTGATATGGGTCAAAGCTCAGGCGGAGGGGGAAATAAAGTTGTCATTGTACATACCATTGAAGGCTCCAATATGGCTTCTGCACTCGCTCTTAGCCAAAGCTTTATTGCTCGCAGATTAACGCTTATTCACTCTAAAGCGCTCATTATAGGCGAAGGGCTGGCCAGAAAGGGCGTCATGCCTCTATTAAGTGAAGCGGTTCGTAATCGGGAATTTCGGCGTACCGTTAATATGATTACGGTAAAAGGGAAAGCAAAGGACTACCTGCAATTTGTTCAGCCAACGACTGAACAGGACGTTAGCTTCTGGTTTGAACTTGAATTAGATCCCAAAAATCAAGGCGGCACCATACCGAAGCAAGCGCGTTTTCATGAATTTATTATGGATGTCGAAAGCAAAGGCACAGGTGCTATTTCTATATTATCAGCTCCTAGGCCTGATGTTAAAAAAGGCAAAGCAAACATTTCTTCTGATGAGAAAGATCTGAATCCAGATGCCAAACAGCCTATTGTGAGTGATCAATATGCAGGGAAAATAAAACGTACAGGTGATGTTCCTGTAGAATTTTTCGGTAGTGCAGTATACAAAAGCAGCTCTTTGGTTGGTTATCTGAATGGATCGGAGACACGAATACTCAATATGCTTCGCGGGGAATTGGAGGAAACGACTTGGGATTTCCATGACCCTTCTGATAAGAAGCTCAATTTAAGCATGACGATGAATGCCGATAGACAAGCAAAGCTGAAAATAAAAAGAAAAGGTGATCAAGTTACCGCAATCTTCGATGTTAAATTGGAAGGAGAACTGATCAG
>NZ_JBFTSN010000557.1:0-3588 GCF_056400045.1 Paenibacillus sp. 01L418 | reverse complement strand
GCAATGAGGAATTTATAGCGAGGCAATTTATTATCAGTGAAATGAAAGCAGCGGGACTAGAAGTCAGGCAGGATGAAGCGGGCAATCTAATTGGGCGATTGGAGGGGGAGGAGCCGCGGGCAGGAGCTGTAGTGACGGGCTCTCATATCGATACGGTCATTCAAGCAGGCCAATTCGATGGAGCGCTTGGTGTACTTGGCGGTATTGAGGTTTTGCGAACGATCAAGGAGCAGTCAATCAGGCATGATAGACCTTTCGAGGTTATTTGCTTTACGGACGAAGAGGGCGTGCGCTTTGGAGCCGGCTATTTGGGAAGCCGTGCGATGGCAAATACTTGGGATGAAAAGTGGCTGGATCTTACGGATTCTTCCGGCATGTCGCTTCGCGAAGCGATGGAGCATGGCGGCTTGAACCCTGATCAAGCAGCTCTTGCAAGTCGCAGCTCAGAATCCATTCATGCCTATGTTGAGCTTCATATTGAGCAAGGACGAGTTCTGGAAGAGCTGAATACAGCGATTGGCATTGCAACAGCGATTTATGGACATCGCTGGTTCGAAGTGACCATACATGGACGAGCGGACCATGCGGGAACAACGCCCATGAAGTTAAGACAGGACCCTTTGCCTGCCGCAGCAGAAGTTGTGCTTGCTGTGGAACGAATCGCAGTGAAGTATGGGGGCGTCGTAACAACAGGGACGTTTAAGCTTGCGCCAGCCGCAATCAACGTAATTCCGGGTGAAGCGGTATTTACACTCGATGTGCGGCATGAATCCTTGGAGTCGCTCAATAAGCTGGAGGTTGCGATAAAAAGCGAGTTGTCACGCCTTACTGCAGCAAGAGGGCTGAGCTACGCTATCCGGACATTAGATGCTGCTGTGCCTGTTCAAACGTCGGAGTATATTACAAAAGTGATTGCAGATAGCTGTGAGGATGCTGGTATGCCTGCGGAGTATATGATTTGCGGCGCAGGTCATGATGCGGTGGTCATGAGTGAATTAACGGAAATGGGGCTCATCTTGGTACGTTCTAAGGATGGTATCAGTCATCATCCACTTGAATGGAGCAGCCGTGAGGACTGTGAAGCAGGAGCAAATATACTGCTGCAAACCCTTATTCAGCTAGGAAATGATGTAAATTAATAATTCCGATTGACATAATGGGGTATAAAGTTTAATAATAGTGGTAACAAGTTATTGATTAGTGATAATACATAGGGGAAGGAGGATGACAAACGGGTGAATGTGTTCCTCGAAGCTTATGAATATGTGAATGCTAACAGCGACAGATTTTTGGAAGCGGTCAAGGTGCATTTAAGCATAAGTTTCTACGCGCTCCTTATTGCTTTCGTCGTATGTGTGCCGCTCGGTATATTATGTGCCAAGAAAGAGTGGCTGACCGGTCCGATTATGGGGCTGTTCAACTCCTTGCGAGTCATCCCAAGCCTTGCGGTTTTAGTCATTATTTTACCGATCATGGGAACTGGCTTTGCACCGGCATTAGTTGCATTAACGCTGCTTGCTTGTCCGCCTATTCTCATTAATACATACATGGGCTTTAGAGGTATTGAGCCAGCGATTATTGAAGCTGCTTCAGGCCTCGGTATGGGAGAGAAAATGATTATGCGGAAAATCGAGCTGCCGTTAGCTGCTCCGCTGCTGCTGTCAGGACTAAAAACAGCCGCTGTAGAAGTGATCGCCAGTGCAACATTGGCCGCATTCATCGGAGGAGGCGGGCTGGGAACGTTTATTATCAACGGTCTTGGCATGTACAAATTCTCATTGCTGCTTGTCGGGGCGCTGCCGGTAGCGCTGCTAGCTATTTTATCGGAGATCGGATTTGCTGGAATTGAAAGAGCAGTAACCAAATATCAGCGTGTATAATGAAAGGGGAAAATTCAGATGAAAAAGAAATGGGTAAGCTTGGCATTATTGATTATAAGTGTGGTACTCGTTATTAGCGCTTGTTCTTCTAAAGGAGGTTCAAGCAAAGAAAAGATTAAAGTCGGCTCGAAAAACTTTACGGAATCATTGATTTTGGGCGAGATGTACGCACTGGCACTTGAGGACGCAGGTTACAAGGTAGATCGCAAGCTCAATCTTGGCGGCACACTCGTTGCCCATGAAGCGCTCAAAAAAGGCGACATCGACTTTTACCCGGAGTATACAGGAACAGGCTTAATCAACGTATTGGAATTGCCGCCAAACTCCGATGCCAAAACCGTATATGATACTGTAGCAAAAGGCTACAAAGAGAAATTCAACCTGGTTTGGCTGGAGCCAACAAACGCAAACGATTCACAAGGTCTTGTTACAACAAAGAAAATTGCTGAAAAATATAATCTTTACAAAATATCAGATTTGGTGAAATTAGCTCCTGAGCTTAACCTCGCTGCTGTTCCTGAGTTTGAAGAGCGCGAAGACGGATTAAAGGGACTAAATACTTTCTACGGTAAAATGAACTTCAAAAGCATCAAGCTGTTTGATTACGGCATCAAATACCGCGTAACGCTAGATGGTGAAGCGGATGTAACTGTTGGCTTCACGACTGATGGCGATTTGACGAATCCGGATCTTGTATTGCTTGAGGATGATAAGAAGTTTTGGCCTCCTTACTTCGTAGCTCCAGTGCTTCGCGGCGAGCTAAGCGAGAAGGACCCTGAAATTGCTAAAGTGTTGAACAAAATTTCTGCAAAGCTGGATAACACAACTGTTCAGAAGCTGAACGCGCAAGTGGATATCGACAAGAAAGAATACGCGGATGTAGCGAAGGCATTTTTGGTAGAGCAAGGTTTATTGAAAAAATAATTCATAATTAAATGCAGCGGGGTTTCTCCATATTGGGGAAGCCCCCTTCCTACAGGAGTTGATATAGAATGAGCAAAGAGGCCATTATTTTTGAGCAGGTGTCCAAAACATTTCCAAAGTCTGCGAATCCCTCCGTTAATGAAACGAGCCTTATTATTCCGCAAGGCTCCTTTGTTACGATTCTAGGTGCTTCAGGCTGCGGCAAAACGACCTTGCTAAAAATGGTAAACCGAATTATTGAACCGACCGCAGGCACGATTTCGATATTTGGCAAAGACATTCGCAGCTTGCCCGTGACAGAGCTTCGCCGAAGCATCGGTTATGTAATCCAGCAGGTAGGGTTGTTTCCGCATTTGTCGATTGAACAAAATATTGCAACGGTCCCCAATATACTGGGCTGGGAACGCCAAAAAACAGCGGAGAGAATCGATTATTTAATGGATCTTGTTCATTTGCCAGCAAGCTATAAGAAGCTTTATCCGCGGCAGCTGTCAGGTGGGCAGCAGCAGCGTGTAGGGATTGCTAGAGCGATGGCAGGTGATCCAGCTATATTGCTGATGGATGAACCGTTTGGAGCGATTGACGCTATTACGCGTACGAAGCTGCAGGATGATTTTAAGCAAATACAACGTGAGCTTGGCAAAACCGTATTGTTTGTGACGCATGACGTGGAAGAGGCGATGAAGCTCGGCGATCATATGATCGTGATGAACGAAGGGACGATTCAGYAATATGATACGCCTCTTGCCATCATGTCCAAGCCCAATAATGCTTTTGTATCGCA
>NZ_JBFTSN010000556.1:0-3602 GCF_056400045.1 Paenibacillus sp. 01L418 | reverse complement strand
GGGCGTGGACTGAATGCTTCTATGAAGCTTGCATCTAGTGTGCTATAAATAAAAAAGCCGTCCACTGCTCCATTACGGGAGTTTTCGTTCCATAGCTGCTTGGACAGTTGTACCTTTAGCAGTGCCGTCTCGGCTTCTGGCTGCCTTCGGTCCAGCAGCAGCAGGTTCGAGTCAGAAGCCACCATGTTAATTAAGAAGCTGTCGATTTCATCGAGCAGCCCATCAATTTGATTCATATAGAGGGTGATAAAGCTCTGATTGCTCTCAGCGACTTGCTTACGTACTACTTGAGCGGCATAATATTGGTTGAAATTGAGCAGCACAATGAGCGGAACCAAAATGGCGGCTACGCCCACAATGAGTTTGAATCGCATCGTATTTCGAAGCTTGCTTCTGCGCTGCATATTCATTGCCTTTCCCATAGGCTAAGCAAAAAATCCTTATAACGCGCATTCTGCTCCAGCTCTTCTGCCTTGGTTGCGTCACCGTTCTGACGGCAAATCAAGACAGACTTTTGTAAATAAATGAAGTACAAATGTGTAATCATTCGCGTCCGTTCGATCCAAGCCAGCTTCTCATCATTAGGAATTTCGGCTGCGCGCTCAGTGGCAAAAGCACTCATCGACAGGCGTGTCTCCTCGCTGATCAGCTCCTTGAATGCCTCCAGTTCCGCCGGATTCTTGCCCATACTGGCGTAATACACACTAAAGAGCGAATCATAATAGAGAAGATCTGGCTGGTGCTCTCTTAACCACAAATACTTGTCGAGAATGGCTTCAATAGAAGCACGCGGGGATTTAAAATCGAACTCCACCAGCAAGCGTCCGAACATGCGCTTCAGATTATCTACATACACTTCAGTGGCCAGCTCCTCCTTATCCTTAAAATGATGGTACAAGGTACGTCTGGACGCGCCTGAGCGGGTAGCAACGAGTACCAAATCCGCACCCTCAATCCCCTTCTCGCAAAAGGCGGCCAGCGCCGCCTCTTTAATCATTTCTCTGGTAAGCTGCAGTTGTTTCTCTCTAAGCTTCATCATGTGCTCCCCTATCCTGTAGTGCTAAGCTCTTCGGCAGCATTGGAGCTCGCTTCTGCAGCGTTATGCAGGAAGCGTGTGCCTCGAGAGCTGCGTTCTTGCTTGTGAATAATGCTATCCAGCCATGCCACTAATTTCTGCCCTTCCTCCTCTGCCTCATAGAAGGCTTGCATCGGCAGCAGTGTATGCGGAGTCGTGTGATTCTCCTTATCATAGCCGTATTCTGTTAGAAAATAATAAAAATTAGGCAGTTGTTCGTCAAGCTGGCGGGTAGCCGCTCGAAACTGCTTGCTCCATGCCTCCAAACTTTGCGGGTCAATATCGTCTCCTTTGCCATTAAGACGGTTCTGGAACGAGGTKAGCACCTTGTCATTAATGGTACAAGCATGCATGAGCACAGCATGAGCAGGCATGGCCTTCGCATTGTAGCGGAACGCCGCTCCAATCATATCTGTCTCCATCGGAAATGCGAACTGGCGTGTGAAATCAGTATTCCACTGCTTGTTTACAATACTCGGCCATTGCTCGGAAGCAAGAAAGGAGCTGTCAGAGAGATGATAGATTTCTGCATCTGCATAATGGCTCGCAATGTCACTGGCATAGAATGCTGAACCAAACCCACCAGCACTAGAGCCTGTAATCAGAAGCTTATCCGGTGTGTCGAAATTTGCATACACCCATTGCAGCGCTTCCTCCACATTATTCCTGCCATTATGACGGATATGCCGCACCTTCTTTCCCTTCTCATCGCTGTAAGTAACTGCAGCATTGCCGGTATGGAAGTCAGCTGAGACATAAGGAATGAAGACGACATTCCACTCGGAGAACGGGTTGTCTGGACGTTGATCGAAGATCCCACGGTGCATTTTAAAGATGTAGAACGGAATTCGGGCGAAATAATAGCCAAATTGCCCATACTTGAGATAAGAACGCAGGGACAACGGGATCTTCGCTGTCTCTGCATCCCAGCAGGCCCCGCCCCCGCAGAAATAGACCATCAAATTTCGGCTGCTGCCTTTGCGAGAATACAAGCAAAACGTTGAACCATCCGTGGCCATTGTCTGCTTGCTAAGCTTTACCTTGTTCCACTTGCTCGGTTTCGTATCACGGAAGCTATTCTTTTGGCTTGGTCTTTTGAAAACCTTACGGCTGACAAAGACAATGGAAAGGACTGCCACTGCAACAATAAAAAAGAATGTTCGCTTCAGCCTTTGCATGCTAATTCCCCTCTTCTCTCATAATTAACAGCCTTCAATCCTTGTGAATGGACACCGCTCCAGCCTTTATTGCGGTACAGCTCCGGATGCTCTCCAGAAAAAGCTGCCGCTGCATCTGAATCATCAGCCAACCGATAACGCAGCCATGCGGTCAAATAACCTCTATGCATGCCGCCCTGCCCCATGCTCTCTAGATGATGTGCCGCTCTCGTCATCGCCATAACAGCTGCTTGGCCTGATCGAACCGCTGCGTAGGCACTCCGATTGGAGAATTTTGGCGAGATCATAAAATCATGCGTTCCCGCCATGAAAAATAATGCAGCAGTTTGCATTTCAATCTCATAAACATCCTTGGGTTCACACCACATCGGAGCAGGCAGCGCAATTGTAACCACCGTCTGAAGCGGCTCATCCAGATAATTCCCTGCATTCAGGACCCCTGTCGCGCCTTGGGAATGACCCACTGCACCAATGCGGTCTATCAGCAGTTTGCGATAAAAGAGGCTCGCAGGATCAGCATTCTCCTGCAGGGCATAACGGACCGTATCTGCAACTTCTCGGCCTGTGCCCGTATGACGGCAATAGCTGTCGATGACAACAAAGCCCCACGTCGCCAAATGAAGCAGCAGCGCATCATAATTCTCAGGCTGAGCATCCGAGCCATTGCCCCAAACAATAACAGGACAAGCTTCGTCCATCTCCTCCGGGCAATAGATTTTGTATTGCGGATTCCCATCCTCTTCCTTAATTACCACACTTCTGCTACGATGCGGCCCTGGTTCGCCATAACGCTGCTCCACAGGTTCTGGCTGATAGCGGTAAAGCCACCTTCGTAATTTAAGCGGATACATCATTAGCAGATAGACCGGAATTAAAATCCACTTTACCCAGGGGCGGGAAGCTGGCTTCTCTGATGTTATCATCCGTGCTTGCCATCCTCTCATTTTCATTTCGCATTACACCAAGATCACTTACTGCACACCATGTGTAATGAAAGTATAATAAAGGACACTGCCACTGTCAATGCAGGATTTGTGAAGTTGCGAATTGTAGTTGCTAGGGACGAAAATAAGGGCAGAAAAGTGCAGCACATTAAGGCTTTTGTGTGGAGAGGAATCCTAATTCTTTGATCGTGGCGTTGTTGAGGGTTCTGGAGAGGATAGGGCTATTGGACCTTCGCCAATAGCTCTTTCTTGTACCGTTTCAGTCTCATCGCTCGGACTTTTTTTCCCATACCGTTGCTTCTCGACGTTAGCTTTTTTGCTTTTGCTTTGACTTTCATCTTGGCGGTAGATTTTGGGTGAACTACTGGCGGTTTCTACTCCAGGTATGTAATTGGCTCTCTTAAA